>CALLME010000097.1 GCA_938007945.1 uncultured Caulobacterales bacterium | reverse complement strand
GGCGCAGATTCCTATGATTTAGGGCTACACGCGCTTATAAATCTGTTAAAGACATAGAGCACTTCGGCGCCTTGGCGCTAAATTGAACGCTAGACTAGTAAAGAGAGAGCATTATGGCTGGCAAGACCACACCCTCCCGCGCCCGTAAAACGCCTATAAAGGCGAAGGCTTCAAGCGAGACATCACTTGTAAAAGAACTCGCCGATATCTTGAACGCGACTGATCTGTCAGAGATTGAGATGAAAAAAGGTGATTTGAAAATTCGTGTGTCTAAGCATTCGGGTGTGGCCATGCAGACGATTGCTGCTCCCGCCGCAGCCGCGGCTCCTGCGCCAATCGCTACAGCCGGCGCGCCTGCTGCCGCAGCACCGTCAGCTTCATCCGATGCGAGCGCGCATCCTGGCGCCGTAAAATCCCCAATGGTCGGCACAGCTTACGTTCGCCCGAGCCCTGATGCAGACCCTTTCGTCAAGGTTGGCGATAAGGTCAAAGAAGGCGATACCATCGTGCTGGTCGAAGCGATGAAAACGTTTAATCCTATCACAGCGCCTAAATCTGGCAAGGTCGAGGAGCTACTTGTCGGCGACGCGCAACCTGTCGAATTTGGCGAAACACTGTTCATCATCGTATAGGGGCACGAAGATCTGATGTTTAAAAAGGTCCTCATAGCGAATCGCGGCGAGATTGCGCTTCGCATTCACCGCGCCTGTAAAGAGATGGGCATTTCGACGGTCGCAATCTATTCCGAAGCTGACCGAGAAGCCATGCACGTTAAACTCGCAGACGAATCTGTTTGTATCGGACCCGCGAGTTCGGCTGAAAGTTATCTTAATATTCCTGCGATAATTTCGGCTTGCGAGATTACCGATGCTGACGCTGTTCACCCGGGCTATGGGTTCTTATCTGAGAATGCACGATTTGCAGAAATCGTCGAAGCACACGGTATGGCCTTTATTGGTCCCACGGCTGAGCACATCCGGATTATGGGTGACAAAATTACAGCGAAGCAGACTGTGGCAGATGCAGGTATTCCTGTCGTTCCAGGGTCTGACGGCGGTGTTGAGTCGCTTGAAGAAGCGCGCGAAGTCGCAAAAAAGGTCGGCTTTCCACTGCTCGTGAAGGCGGCGGCAGGTGGCGGTGGGCGTGGTATGCGCCTCGCCGAAACGCCTGATAAACTCGACGAAGCCTTGATGGGCGCGCAGCAGGAAGCTCTTGCAGCTTTCGGTGACGGTGCTGTCTATCTTGAGCGCTACCTCACGGGGCCGCGCCATATTGAAATCCAAGTTATCGCCGATACGCATGGCAATGTTGTGCATCTTGGCGAGCGCGATTGCTCCCTTCAACGGCGCAATCAGAAAATCCTTGAGGAAGCCCCCTCACCGACTTTAACCTCGCGGCAACGCAATAAAATCGGCACGATCGTCGCAAAGGCAATTAAGAAAATCGGCTATCGCGGCGCGGGCACAATTGAATTCCTATATGAGAAAGGCGAGTTCTTTTTCATTGAGATGAATACGCGTCTCCAAGTCGAGCACCCTGTGACAGAAGAAATCACGGGTATAGATCTCGTGCGAGAGCAAATTCGCATTGCCGATGATCAGAAGCTGTCCTTCACGCAAAAAGATGTCACTTTCACAGGTCACGCGATTGAGTGCCGTATCAATGCCGAGCATCATGCGACCTTCGCGCCCTCTCCCGGCAAAGTCTTAGACTATCACCCACCCGGCGGCATGAAAGTGCGCATGGATAGCGCGCTTTATGCGGGTTATTCCATTCCGCCGCATTATGACAGTTTGATTGGCAAACTCATCGTACATGGCCGTACGCGCGAAGGGGCGATTTTGCGGCTGCGTCGCGCCTTGGGTGAGACGGTGATTACGGGCGTGAACACGACGCTGCCCCTTTTCGAGCAGCTACTGGACGATCCCGAGTTCCAAAAGGGCGATTACGATATTCACTGGCTAGAAAAATGGTTAAAAGCGAAAGCTGAAAACTAGTCTCTCAAAGCGCTTTAATCATTTCGTATCGCTCTAAAGTCTCGCCCTCAATCATGACTGTTTCTTTCTGAACAATGTCAAATCCCATTGCGCTGAAGGCTGGCTGTGCGTGTACGCTGGCGTGAGTGGATAGCCTGCTAACCCGTCCTGCCTTGGCCGTATCTTCAATGATTTTGTACATCTTGCGAAACAGTCCCTGCCCGCGCGCATGGGGTAAAATATAGGCGAAATCTACATAGCCATTATCGCAGAGCGACATGAAGCCGACTAACTCTCCCGGTTCAGACGTAGCTTTTAAAACATGCTGCGCGCTAAGGCGTTTACGCCAATCTTCGCCCGTGCGGGGCCTAGGCATCCACGCTATTCGCTCCGCCGTCGTGTAAGGACTATCGCCTTCACGAACAGCTTTGAACATGACCTCACCTACCGCGTCATAATCATCTAGCGTCGCGACTTGTATATCAAAATTCATTCGCTAAGAGCGCGTTTCAAAATCGCGTCGAGCTTCGTCATGACTTTTGGGTCGCGCGCTTCTGGCGACGTGATAAGAGCCACATCGAGATTTGTCTCAATGCCTTGTTCAGTCGGTGTGCGCGGCATTTGCGATAGCATTTTGATGATTTCACGAACCGTGCCTTTGGCTTTGTCTGCATTTTCCATCAGGGTCGCGATAACAGCCGCGACATCCACATTTCCGTGCATCGGATGCCAGCAATCAAAATCTGTGACCATGGCAACAGTCGCATAAGGGAGTTCAGCTTCGCGTGCGAGTTTGGCCTCCGGCATGTTTGTCATGCCAATTACATCACAGCCCCAAGTTCTGTACATCTCACTTTCAGCGCGAGTCGAGAATTGCGGGCCTTCCATAGCAAGGTATGTCCCGCCGCGATGCACATTTGCCCCTGCCGCGACTGCCGCATTGCCAGCGAGGCGCGAAAGGCGCTCACATATTGGATCTGCGACAGAGACGTGGGCCACCATGCCCTCACCGAAGAAGGACTTCTCACGCGCAAATGTGCGGTCAATGAACTGATCCACGAGAACAAAATCGCCCGGCACATATTGCTCTTGCAAGGAACCGACGGCGGAGAGAGACAAAATGTCTGTGCATCCCGCCCGCTTAAGCGCGTCGATATTGGCGCGGTAATTTACCGATGTAGGCGAATGCTTATGGCCGCGACCATGACGCGGCAAAAAGCGCAACTTTATCCCGTCCAACTCTGCAAATAAAATCGCGTCAGACGGCGCACCCCACGGTGTGTCTATCTCTATCCATTCTGGATTTTCAAGGCCCTCAATATCGTAAAGGCCAGAGCCGCCCAAAATTCCTAGTACCCAAGTGTCATCCGCCATAATAAAGTCCCGCAAGTCGTTGAATAACAATAGACTTAAGGCATAAAAAAACCCCCGTCTATGACGAGGGTTTCAATAAATAGTGAGAGAGCGCTTAGTGCTTCACATTTTTCCAAACGCGCTTATAGGAGAACCAAAGCAGCACTGATAAAATGAGCAAATAAAGCATGGTCGCGAAACCTGCCTGCTTGCGCTGCTCGAGCTTTGGGTCAGAGGACCAAGCAAGGAATTCCGTAACGTCAGCCGCCATTTGCTCAACGGTGGCTTCTGGCGCAGCGACCGTCTTGATCTCGCCGTCCTCATAGACTTCCATCGGCGCATATTCGATTATACCATCAGACAACGGTGAGGCCATTGCAATCTTACCGCCATCCATCACTGGATTATAATAAAGCCCAGGTGTGAGCGTGACATCGTCTGGCTTCTTCGCGTCATAAGCAATGAGCAAGTTATAGAGATAGTCTGCACCGCCGTTACGGGCCGCAACGATTGTTGACAAATCAGGCGGCAAAGCCCCGCCATTACCCGCACGCGCCGCGGCATCATTTGGGTAGATAGGCGGAAATTTGTCAGCCGTAATGCCTGGACGTTCAAGAACGTCACCCGTATCAGCATCAATATCCTCAATAGTCCAATCAGCGGCAAACGCTTTAATTAGCGGATTCTCATTCGGGTTCTTATAATCCTCATTATAGAATGGCGCGCCCTTATCCCCGAGATGACGGAAAGCCAATTGCTCTAGCGCGTGACAACTTGAGCAAACCTCGCGGTAAACTTGGTATCCTCGTTGTGCCGCTGCACGGTCATATGTGCCGCCCATGCCTTTGAAATGCCAATGCTTGTGCACCATTTCGTAATCGCCAGTCCCGCCGCCGCCAGCGGCAGAAGCAATCGTCGTGGCGCCAAATGTTAAACCTGCGAGCGAGACACCGCCCACGAGTAGAACTTTAAGTGTTTTTGAAAAAGCCATCTGTCCTTTTCCTATTCAGCAGGCGCGGCTGCGCCCTTGTGACCGCCGAGAACGGCTTTCGTAATAGATTCAGGTCTATCTTTCGGCCTCTCAGTTAAGCCAAGCACTGGCAAAATGATGAGGAAGAAGGCGAAATAATAAATCGTCGCGATCTGTGACAGACGGTAGAATGATAAGCCGACTTTTTCACCAGCATCATTTGTGCCGAATGGGAAAGCGATATTATCAGGCGTCTCTGCACCGCACCACCCAAGGATGAAACACATCACGAGGAAGACGTAGAAAAAACGACGCGCCACTGGACGGAAACGCATAGAACGCACTTTCGAAGTATCCAGCCACGGTAGGACAAAAAGCACAGCAATCGCGCCGACCATCAAAAGGATACCCGCAAGCTTATCTGGCACAGCACGCAAGATAGCGTAGAACGGTAGAAAATACCATTCAGGCACGATGTGCGGCGGTGTTTTCATCGCGTCAGCGCGGATATAATTATCGGCGTGACCAAGCGCGTCTGGTTGATAAAAGACAAAGAATGCGAAAATCAGAAGGAACACGCAAACCGCAAAGCCGTCTTTCACCGTGTAGAATGGATGAAAAGCGAGCGTATCTTGCTTTGTTTTTGGCGTAATACCAATGGGATTATTTTGTCCCGCGTGGTGCAGAGCCCATACGTGTAGACCCACAAGTGCGGCAATCACGAACGGCAGGAGGTAGTGAAGGGCAAAGAAACGGTTCAGCGTCGCGTTATCAACGGCATAACCGCCGAGGAGCCATTGCTGCAAACTCTCACCGACAACGGGAACCGCGCCAAAGAAGCCCGTAATCACCGTCGCCCCCCAGAAAGACATCTGTCCCCAAGGGAGTGTGTAACCAAGAAAGCCCGTGGCCATCATAATGAGGTAAATCAAACAGCCAATAATCCAGAGAAGTTCTCGAGGAGCTTTATATGACCCGTAATAGAGCCCGCGTAGCATGTGCACATAAACGGCCAAAAAGAACATAGACGCGCCCACCGCATGCATAGGCTGCAAGAGCCAACCATATGGCACGTCGCGTTTAATTCGCTGAACAGAGTCAAAAGCATGATCGATATGCGGCACATAATGCATAGCAAGGATGATGCCCGTAATGATTTGGCTGACGAGGCAAAGCGCCAATATACCGCCAAATGTCCACCAATAATTCAGGTTGCGCGGGCTTGGGAACGTCATGAAATCTGCGCCCATGCGGATAATCGGCAGGCGCTGATCCATCCACTTTGTCGCAGCGTATTTTGGCTCATATGTTGAAGGATGTCCGCTCATGATTAACCCACCTTGATGACGTTGTCAGAGATAAACTCGTATGGAGGAATTGCCATATTCGTCGGCGCAGGGCCTTTGCGAATACGACCAGATGTATCGTAATGTGAACCGTGGCATGGGCAATACCAACCGTCAAAATCACCGGCTTCGCCGACAGGCACGCAGCCAAAGTGCGTACACACACCGACCATGACGAGATATTTCGGATTTACCTTACCAGATGAATTTGGCACCAAACGCTCGTCATCTGTTTGCGGATCAGGGAGCGCGCTGACGTCAACGGACTCGGCCTCGGCAATTTCAGCAGGCGTACGGTGACGCACAAATACAGGCTTACCGCGCCAAAGCGTTTTTAGCTGTTGCCCTTCAGGCACATTGCTGAGGTTAATTTCAATCGAACCAGCGGCAAGTGTATCAGCGGCTTTGCCCATTTGCGCTACAAAAGGCCATACGAGTGAGGCCGCGCCAGCTGCCGCAGCGGCGCCCGTTGCGAGAAAAATGAAGTCACGCTTGCCTTCATCATCCACAGTCTCTGTCTCTTTATTGAGTGTTTCGGACATGCCAGTCCCTTCCAAAATTACAATGCGAGTCTCTTTGGCGCGTCTTTAGCGCAATTTGACTATAAAATGCTAGGACAAAGTCGCGTCAGAACGCCGCAATTTTGTGGATTTGACACGGCATTTAGACGCAGTCATAGCGTGATTATGCAAGTTGTCTTATTTCAGCCTGATATCGCCGGAAATTTAGGCGCGTCTCTGCGCAGTTGCGCCTGTTTTGACGTCCCGCTTTCCGTCATAGAGCCTTGCGGATTTCCACTTACCGCTAAAGCCTTGCGCCGCACAGCCATGGATTACGGTGCGCCTGAAACACTCACGCGCCACACCGATTGGGAGACGTTTCAGGCTAAGCCGCGCGCGGGGAGACTCGTTCTTTTCACAACGAAAGGCGCGACGGCTCTGCCAGAGTTTAAATTTAGATCTGATGACACACTTCTCTTTGGGCGTGAGAGTGCGGGCGTCCCTGAAGACGTCCATGATAGCGTAGATAGCCGAGTAATTATCCCAATCGCGCACGGCAGCCGCTCTTTCAATCTTTCGGTGAGTGTAGGAATTGCGCTGTTCGAAGCCTTGCGCCAAACAGGCCAATTACCTAAACCGCCCGCATGACCCCTATGCCAGACAAATTTGCAGGCAAAAAATCACGTGCGACTGCATGGTTTAAGACGTTGCGCGATGACATTTGCGCGGAGTTTGAAGCGATTGAACGTGAGGCGCCAGATGAGCTTTACTCTAGCGAGCCTGGCACGTTCGTTTTTGAAGACTGGCAGCGCAAAGTGGAAAATGGCGGCGGCGGCACGGGCGGCATGTTACGCGGGCGCGTCTTTGAAAAGTGCGGCGTCCATATCTCTGTCGTCAAAGGCGAGTTCACGCCAGAAATGCAAGCGCGACAGCCTGGTGCTGACAAAGACCCACGTTTTTGGGCGGCGGGTATTAGCTTAATCGCTCATATGCGAAACCCGCACATTCCCTGCGTGCATATGAACACGCGTTATATCGTGACGACGCAGGACTGGTTTGGCGGCGGCGCGGACCTCACCCCTACTCAGGCCGAAGACCGTAATGTGACCTCGCCCGACGCTCGGGACTTTCACTCCGCTATGGAAGCGGTTTGCGCCAAACATCCCGTCGCGGATTATCCGCGCTTTAAAGATTGGTGTGACGACTATTTTTACCTCGCTCACAGAGATGAGCCACGTGGGATTGGCGGTATTTTCTATGATCGCCATAATAGCGGTGACTGGGAATCTGACTTTGCCTTTACGCAAGATGTAGGCCGCGC
>CALLME010000096.1 GCA_938007945.1 uncultured Caulobacterales bacterium | reverse complement strand
TAGCAGGGGGACGTGGGGCCGTCAGCCACCTACGATCTGACAGGATTGTCGCTGTTTACAGAAGGCACATTCATGAGCGTGTTAGAGGGCCGCGAATGTGACACGCTGACCGCATCCAAGGCTATGAAAGATAATCCGAGCTTCACCCACATCTCTCGCGGCTAAAAAGGACGAACTGACGAGGCAATCAACAGCCAAATTCAATCGCAGGCAAACTTATTTGCGACAGTGAACGTAATAGCTCAGACCCGCCTTCATGCTGCTGAGACCTTATGACTTACCGCCTCATATATAAATCTATCGCATCGCCCCATGTGACAGATGCTGACTTTCGCACAATCGCCATGTTTTCCAGCATTCGCAATAAACAGGACAACATCTCGGGCCTGCTCTTGCATGTAAATGGACGCATCATGCAAGTGCTTGAGGGTCCTGAAACTGCTGTAAAGCGCCTCTACAGTAACATTGAAAAAGACCCAAGGCACAGAGACGTTGAAGTCGTCATGTCAGAACGCGCGGATCAGCCTTATTTTCAAAAATGGTCGATGGGATACCGTCCGATGGAAAGCGAGGCGCAGATGGACGCTTTCTTTGAACTTAATACGCGCAATTTGGAAGACGCTATTCCTGACGCTGCATCAGAAGACATGCGTCGCGTCGTTGGCGAATTCGCGAGCGCAGCTGGTTTAAAATCGCGCTAAAACTCATTTAAAATCGCGCTAAAACTCACCTACTTGCTGCCACAGAAACAGTTTATAAACAGTTTTCTGTCAGCAAGCCTTACGGGCGCCCAATATAAGAATAATATTTGGGGACATTGGGGATGATTTTTCAAATCATATATACGAGCGCGGCCTTGCCGTGCGCGACAACGGCTGACTTTAAAGAGATAGCGATACACGCACAGCAGAACAACGATACTCTCAACGTCACGGGAATTTTGCTTTTCAGCGACGGAGTTATTTTTCAAGTTTTAGAGGGTGAAAGACGTGTTGTGGAAACCCTTTATGACCGTATTAAACGCGACCCTCGTCATAGCAGCATTGTTAAAATGGTGTCTCGCTCGACAGACACGCGCGAGTTTTCTGCATGGTCAATGGGCTTTGCCGAGATGAATTATGCACATGTCAGTGAGCTCGCATTTCTTTTGACAAAAGACTCGCTCGCCAATGCCTTGCCGCAAAACCCTTCTGCGGAACTCTCGGTTTTGTCAAATACCTATGCGCGCGTAAACGGGCTTTAATTTAACCGCAATCTACCATCAGCTTTGAAATTGAATGCGTAAAGGAATTTGGCGCAATCTCTTGCTCGCCCGTCCATGAAATATTCGGAAAACGTTTGAGAATTTCGCGGTAGCTCGCCTCAAGCTGCATATTAGCAACACGCTGCCCCAAACAGACATGGGGGCCAATACCAAATGCCAGATGATCTTTGGCATTTGACCGCGTAATGTCAAACCGGTCTGGATCTTCAAACACTAACGGATCGCGATTGGCGGCCCCGTAATACATAAGTACTTTCTCACCCTCCGAGATTTTTTGTCCGCGAATTTCCGTATTTTCTGTCGCTGTACGGCGCATATAGATGACGGGCGAAACCATGCGAATAGATTCATTCACCATATAAGGTAAAAGCGTCGAGTCGTTGAGTAACTTTGCGCGTTCATCTCGAAATTCTGTCAGCAGCCGCATCGTGCCAGAGATAGAATTGCGCGTCGTATCATTGCCCGCAAACACAATCAGCAACCAAGAACCGTCAAGATATTCATCTGGCAATCGCTGCCCGTCAATTTCGACATTCGCGATGGCCGAGAGCAGGTCGTTTTGCGGCTCTATGCGGCGCATCTTCAAAATATACTGTCCGTAATCGAAAAGGGCCTGCACCTCTGTCAAGAAATGCATTATCTGCGCAGGATCAATATTGCCAAGTTCTTCTTGCTCTAACGTATATTGCGCCAGCTCAAGCATTTCCATCCACGCGATGATTTTGGAACGGTCTGCCGCAGGAATGCCAAGGATTTCGCAAAGGGTAAACAATGGAAGCTGTGCCGAAAATTTTTCCACGAGGTCAAAAACTGGCCCTTGCTTCACCGCTTCATCTAGCAGGCGCGCAACTTCTATATCGACTTTCTTTCTAAGCTCCGCGACATAGCCTGGCGTGAAATAGGCCATATGCTCGCGGCGCAGCTTAAAGTGATGCGGCGGGTCAAGACATATCATTGTATCTAGCGCCGCGCGGTGTAAGAGAGGATGCCGCCGCGCTTCGTCCAAATAGGTCATCAAAATGCCGCCTTTTTGCGATGAGAACATTTTGGCGTCGAGGTTGGTCGCGCGGATATCGTCATAGCGCGTGAGCGCCCAAAAGCCTTCGCTGCTCTCAATCGGGTGCCACATCACAGGCGCAGATTCACGCATCGTCGCGTAGGCGTCAAAGGGCTGTCCGCGCGTAAAATTTGTAGATTTCGCGAGATTAAGCGGTGGCGTCAGCGGAAAAATAGGCGCGGACTCTGGTGCAACTGGGCCGCGGTCTTCACTATAATTTTCGCTGACGAGATCTAGTGCCATTTATAAGCTCCCAATTTTGAGCTTAGGTTATGAAGGCAATAGCCAAAAGCAAGTGCTAA
>CALLME010000095.1 GCA_938007945.1 uncultured Caulobacterales bacterium | reverse complement strand
AGAAATCCTTCCAGCTCGGATTGCGGAGTATGAAAAGATTACGGGCGCGCCCATAAAATCCGTTATTGAAGTCGGCTGCGCGACGGGCGCATATGCAGAGGCATTCTTAGAGCTGGGTATCGAATATACAGGCGTAGAGATCGAAGAAGAAAACGCGCTCGCGGCCAAAAAACGAACGGGCGCAAATATTATCCATGCTAATTTCATGGATTTAGAATTTGAGAATAAGTCTGATGTTTTCTTTTGTTCACAAGTCCTAGAGCACGTTCCTAATCCTGTTGAATTTGTAAAAAAAGCCGCAAAAGTGACCTCAAAAGGTGTCATTCATATTGACGTGCCAAACCATAATTCATTGGCCGCGGACTTGCGAAAGAAGTTCTCTAAAACCGATTACGGCTTTATTCAGCCGCCCTATCATATGATTGCCTATAACGCCGACTCTCTTAGCCATCTACTTAAGTCTTGTGGATTAGCCCCACTATTTTGCAAAGCCTATAGAAATGATGACATCGTTTGGGGGCAACTCGTTTCAGATCACTCCATAAAACAACGCGCCGCCTATTCAATGGCCGATATGTTGGGGAAGGGAAGTTTGCTCGTCGCAGTTTGTAAGACTTAGCTTTATTCTATCCCATCAATTTTCAATTATTGACGGAGTTCACACACAATCGGACGATGGTCTGAATGTTTGACATCAATAACATCAGCGCTATGAGCTGAAAAATGAGTTGAGGCAAGAATGTGGTCAAAGCCCTTTCGAGGATTCCAACTTGGATAGGTTTTATGATGTGGCTCTGTCAACACAGCCAAGTTCAACTCTCTCGCAAGCGTCCTGATTGGTAAAGACGCGCTCCCACAATTAAAATCACCCGCAATGATAAGCGGGAACTCTTTTGGCGCTTCGTCAATTAAATATTTGACCTGTGTCATTTGATCAAGCTGTCCAAGGCTAAGGTGTACATTTAGCACAAAAAAAGGTTTCGGAGATTCAATTCGCGCGAGAATAGCCCCGCGCCCTGCACGTTTTCCAGGCAATTTAAGATCGGTCACATCCGATTGCGGATACTTTGACAGAATTGCATTCCCGTGACGCGAAATGTTTCCAACGACACGATTTTCTTGAGAGGACATGTCAGTAAAATTTGACAAACTGTGTAATCTGTCCACTTGGCATTTAAATCCAGCGCGGCGGCCACCCAAATCCACTTCTTGTATGCAGGCCACGTCATAGGTTGAAATGAACTCTGCGATAGCCGAGAGTGTCGCTGATTTTTTAGGCGTATTAAAGAGTTGATGTCGAGCTTTTGTTACATATTCACGATAAGCCTGCGTGCCGATTGCAGCTTGTATGTTATAACTCAAAATAGAAATGGACATAAGACAGCTAAGTTTCTCGGCAAGGGACGTGGGAACGAAATCTTGTCCTACACGTTTTTTTCTGCAAGGGCAGAGGTTTATGACATCCATTCCAATAACATTGCTTCTGCACATTTGCGTCACCATTTTCATGGGCTTACGCATTCTATACCGCCGCATGGCTGTTAACACGACGCTAGCTTGGATAATTATCATTTCAGCCGTACCAATAGGTGGCGTAATATTCTATTTCCTTTTCGGGGACCATAGGCTCGGACGAAAGAGGTTAAAGCAGGGCGCGCGTATCCGTGAATACTACCAAAATGCTTATGACATTTCGGGAGACGACGTGCCTGACGAAGATATGCAGACCGCGACCTTTTTCGAGGACTTATCACGCATTGTGTCCCTTGAAACGGGGTTCCACCCGTCTATGGGAAACAAAATCAGACTTTTTGATGAGGCAGGACACACGCTTACGGCGATGATAGAGGATATTGATAACGCTAAAGAGCATTGTTTTTTGGAGTTTTATATCGTCGAAGCACAAGGCCGTGTCATACAAGTTATGGAGGCCATCGAAAGAGCGGCGCTGAGGGGCGTAGACTGCCGCTTGTTAGCGGATGATATCGGTAGTCGTTTGTTTTTAAAAAGTGACTGGTGCAGACGATTAGAGGCAGCTGGGGTGCAGGTCGAACGCTCACTTGAAGTGGGTGTCATCAAATCATTTTCAAAACGCACAGATCTTCGCAATCACCGTAAACTTGTCATCATTGACCAAGCCATAGGTTATATTGGCAGTTTTAACCTCGTGGATCCGATTGAATTTAAGAAGAGTGCAGATGTCGGACAATGGGTCGATGTGATGGCGCGCCTCGAAGGTCACATTGTGTCGTCTCTCGCAGTCGTATTTAATACTGACTTTATATTTGATACGACGGGCGGGGATTTCACACCAACCCACCTCCAACAATTTCCAAGCGGAACACCATCAAAAGAATTCTCCAGAGACGCCGTATTGCAACTCATTCCGTCGGGACCAGAAATGCGGACTAGCTTGATTTATGAGGTGATAGTGTCCACTTTATTTGGCGCGCGAAAATCGATAACCATTGTGACGCCTTACTTTGTTCCTGATGAGGCAATTGTGTTGGCCTTGAAGAATGCCGCGCGGCGGGGAATTAAAGTCGAACTTGTTATTCCAAGAAAGCTTGATTCAATCATGGCGCGATTTGCGAGTGAAGCGGTTTACGACACCTTGCTTGATGCGGGCGTTATCATTCGCCGTTACCATGTTGGAATGCTCCATACTAAAGCGATACTCATTGACGATAGCGTATCATTTATGGGGACGGTAAATATGGATATGCGCAGTTTTTACCTCAATCTTGAAGTCACGTTAGCGATTTATGACGTTGAGTTTGCGGCTCGATTGAGAGATACAATTGATCATTACATCTCTCGTTCGAAAAAACTGGAACTAGAAAAATGGAAAGAAAGATCTGCTTCAAGGCGTTTTTGCGAAAACGTGCTGCGCCTCGCCGCTCCGCTTTTATAAAGGTTGTACAGGTCGACGCGACTTAAGTTCAGAGATATGCTTTATCCAAGGTGTTGCTACAGCAAATTTACCGTCTTCCCAAAAAATCTCTGTCACAGTTATCGTCTCTTCATTGACAATCAAGTGATTGAAACTCGCCGGCTTATCGCGACGGCGTACTGAGAGAGTACCTGAGCCTATGGACATAATTTCGGTTTCATCAGGTTGACGCTCAAGCGCAAAAGGGGCGTGGACATGTCCACTAAGTACCGCATCAATATTAAGCTCGCTCAACCTAATCAGAGCCTCTACTCCATTTTCAGTCTCTTTTTGCAAAGGTGATGACGGAGGGTAGACGAGGGGATGATGTACGCAAATCATCTTCACTGTTTCAGGGGACGTGGCTTTCAATTGGTCGCTAACGCGCTCAAGCTCTTCCATATCAACAACCCCAAGCGACCAATCAAGCTTGGCCTGCCAACCACGCGAGGTATTTAGCGGCATGATTGACACATTTTGGTCGGTGTAATGCGGCTCGCTTAGTGGCGCGATAATTTTATTATAACGACCAAAAGGGTCAAAAAATCTTTGCAGAATCCCGTACATTTGCGTGTCATGATTACCAGGCGTTATTACTTTTGGTCCCGCCAAGCTCTTTATCCAGTCGCGCGCTGCAAGGAACTCATCTCGTTTTCCATTTTGCGTGATATCACCACAGATCACCGTAATGTCGGGTTTTAATGTGTCGACCGTTGCGGCGAGGGCGGCCATAGCGTCTTTGTCTTCTACGCCAAAATGAATATCTGCAAATTGAACAATTGAGGTCATAATTGTCATCTTCTTTATATCTTTTTTGGCGCAAGAACTTTTACACCCTTTGGATCAAGATTGATTGTGATAGGGCAAGATACAGTTTCGGGCTCACCGTCCAACAATATGTCGAACGCCCCTTGGCCCGTAATTGTGACAGTTTCAGCAAGCGTCGTCATAACATCATGGCTTGAGCGCCAATCGTCAGCTAGTGCAATGGCACCAATGGTGGCTAGTTTTGCCATCGTCAGCTGAGGCACTGAGGCAAGTTCAAAATGTGTCTCCGACTTTGCGTCGTTCCGCATGGATGGGCATGAGATTTGTAAGCCATTCGAGGCTTTATCGAAAACTTTACCATCCGCCTTGAAAGTAAATCTTTCTCCATGAGATATGGCTGTAAGGATATCAGGGATTTGTTTGATAGCCTCTAAAATTTCTCCGTTACGTAGCGTTTCGCGAGCTTCGGATATGACGATAGGGTCGCCAAAAAGTGCGCCGCAAAAGAACGTTGCCTCATTCACCCGCCCCGCAGCTTGCCACCGGGGAGCTGGTTGAGACAAAGCTATTTCTAATGCCGTCTTCCAGTCATCTGTTCCGTATAGGGCTTTCGGAAGTAGGTTCATTGTTCCGCCTGGTAAGGCTATAAAGGGCACTTCCGCTTTTTGCGCCGCCTCAGCCCCAGATTTTAGAGTGCCATCCCCACCATAGACAATGAGAAGGTCTGTTCCGTCTCCGTTAATTCTCTCAAACAATGCTCCTAAGTCCGACGGTTGAGCCAAGTAAATAGTTGGCTGAGGCAAACCTCTCTCATTGAAAATTGCTTCGATTTCGTGAGAAATATCAGACGCAGAGCCTGACCCAAGATTAATTATGAGAGAGGGGGACTTAAACACATGTGTTTTTCCTAATGATGAAGAGATCGTCTGGGTCATATCTATTTCTTGTATCATCTTCATGCTTAAGTTTCAGCACGTTTTAGGTTTCAGCATCGGAACTAAGTTAGCTCTGCGCCGTTTAATTTCCATAAGCAACCTCGATTGGAGAGAAACATGGAAAGCGAACACGTAAAAGCTGCTGGCAACAAACTAGCTGGCAAATTAAAAGAAGCCGCGGGCGATGCTATTGGCAATAAAGAAATGGAGCTTAAGGGAAAAGCTCAACAACTCAAAGCTGACGCCCAAAAAGCGATTGGCGATACAAAAGATGCTCTCGAATAAAAATAGCGCATCTCACGCAAAAGCCTCGCGATTCTTGCGAGGCTTTTTTTATGGAAAAAGTGTTTGGAAGGCGCTCGAAATATTTCAATCGGATAAACAGTCCATTTCTCGCCTGCGTAGTAAAATTAAATATTCAACACCTTTAAATTGGAACAATTACCACAGCTAAGCATACAATATACAGGAGGCCATTATGAAACACGAAAACAATCCAAACCGTCCAACTGAGGTAACACCGCGTGAAGCGCGCGGTGCCAAGCCTGTAAAAGGAATGCCATTCGTATTGGGGTTATCGATTTTAGCCGTAATAATGACGTTCATCGTCGTCTTTGGCATGTTTATGTAAATTGTCGAGCCTTTGGGGGCGCTTCCCCCTAATTATCGTAAAAAATGGAGGCCTAAATGTCTGGATACAGCGCGGGAGCAACTGTGAAATGGAAATGGGGCGACGGGACGGCCACTGGAAAAATCGAAACGGTCTATACGGAAAAGACGACCCGGAAAATCAAGGGTACGGAAGTTACTCGGAAGGCGAGTGAAGATGAACCCGCCTATTATATTAAACAAGATGATGGCGATACCGTCCTTAAATCTCATAGCGAAGTAACCAAAGCCTAAATCCAGCTTACGGAGATTGTGTAATAGCCTCCATAGTCGTTTTGACATCCTGATAGTTAGTTGATTCAATAAACCCAATCGAGAATTTATGCGGCACAGTTAGGAACTTGTTTTTGTTTCGGCGACCAAACCCTAAAACTGTCATGTCTGGGCGGCTGACGTAGTCATTTGGGTGCGAATCGTCCGCGTGCTGCAGCATATAGAGCATTCTCGGCGAGTCGGGATCACCAAAAGCCATCCATTCTGGGCTGGGTAAGTCGCCTATAAATTCCTCATCGATTAAATGTCTCTGAGCGTCGGCTGACGAATAGCGAAAATCTGTTCGATCCATTTCGCCGCCTGGAACACCTTCATATTGGACCCAATACTTGTGGCCAGGGCTCACTCTGGTCATCGTAAAATCAAGTCGGTCTGGGTAAAAATCATAGTGTCCCGTCCATTTTTCATTTTCGGACTTAACAACTATGCGAACATGATTATCAGTTTCTATATCTACAATGGATGTTGAGGGATCAGTACCCGAATTCATGGCATGAAAATAGTTGCCGTCTTGCTTGTGAACAGCATTTGGGAAGCCGCGATATTCACCTTTATGGCCGCTGCCTGTTTCTTTGTGAAAGCCAAGCCAATCCACGCCGTCCTTGTCAAGCATACTGGACAGTCCGCCGCCTGATTTTTCAAGATAGTAGGTCGCGCTTGGCGTTGCAACGATGTAAGCAGAATCACCTCCTGCAGACGCGTCAACGCCATGGGTGAGTTTCACGTAAGATATATCTAATGACTTTGCACATGCTGTTAGGGAAATTCCGACAGATAGGGCTATCATAAAATTACGCATTGACGGTATCCTCAACATCCATTGTAGCACTCCGTTTCAAAAATAAACCAATAACGAGCAACGCTAATGCGCATAGCAAAAACATGACGCGGCCCCAAAGCGGGTTCGGTATAAACATCATCGCAACCAGACCCATCCCCATACAAATAACCATAACTCCCAATTTACGCCTCTGTTCATGGTCATAAGCGTCTTGCGCACCGTCTGCGATGACCGGGGTTTCGAGGTCTTCGAAAAAGGCCCTTCTAGGCGCGTCATGCTCCGCAGTCGGCTCACGGTAAAACAAAGAGGTGAGGACGAAAAAACCGCCTGTAATGAATATCTGCGCGCCTATAGTCAAAATCAAGTTCATGTCGGTGGCTTCACGGCGGGTGAACGGATCAATACCAATCCAATTTGCAAAAACTTGTGGCGTTAATACGTTCAGCATAAACCATGAAACAAACAGCCCTAGCAGAACCGTCACCCAAGGCGCCCAAGCTGGGGTTTTCTTCACGAGCAATCCGAGAATGAGGGGGATTAAAATTGGCACTTGCACCATGGCGGACAATGACATCATTAAATCAAATAAGCTAAGTTCCTTGAGCGATTTAAAATAGAGTGCCATGGCAATAACTATAAGCCCGCTAATAAAGCTCAGACCACGGCTGAGGTTAAGTAGATATTGGTCGCTAACGGCTTTATTACGCCTCTCTAACCAAGGCTGATAAATTGAGCGCACGAAAATTCCAGAATTTTTGTTCAAAGCTGAGTCCATAGACGACATGGATGCGGCGAATAAACCTGCGAGCAACAATCCCACTGTTCCAACGGGCATCGCATTGCGAGCAAAGACAAGATAGACCGCGTCCGCTGCTTTGTTGCCAAGGTCTGGATAGGCCGCCGCCGCGTCTGGATATAAAATAGCGGACGCCCAAGGCGGGATAAACCAGATGACACTCCCCACTCCCATGAGACACATAGCGAGCAGGGCGGCTTTGCGCGCATTGGCTGAGTCCTTAGCGTTTAGAAATCGAAAAGAATCATGCATATTCATAATTGTCACGAGTTGCTTTGCGAGGAAGAAGATAAACGTCCCGACGAGAAGTAACCCATAATTCATATTCGGGCCCATGACGAAATCAGATGGAAACTCCGTAACTAACTTCGCGGGTCCGCCTACTTTGAAGAGTGCGACCACTGCACAAGCAACAGACACAGTGGCCACAACGAGTGTTTGCACGAAGTCGGAAGCCACAACACCCCAAGCACCCGCGAGAACTGAGACGAACACAACAGCGAGACCGATGACGATTATTGTCATGACGATGTCAGCTTCAAAAACAGCGCTAGAAAACACACCTAAAGCATTTAACCATATGCCCGCATTCAGCAGTGTAAATATGATAAGGGCGCATGAAAAAAATAGCTCATTGCCGCCACCAAAACGCCTGCGAATAGCTTCTGTCGGCGTATCGACGCGCATCTGGCGAAAGCGATGGGCGAAATAAGCCCATCCGCAAAAATAAGAAAACGTGTTGGCGAAGAAAACAAGGCATACAGCAAAACCGTCCGTAAACGCTTTGCCTGCTGCACCTGTAAACGTCCAAGCCGAGAACTGCATCATGAACGCTGTCGAGCCAACCATCCACCACAGCATGCGTCCGCCGCCACGGAAATAATCACTCGTTGATTTTGACGCCATATTTTTAAAGACAAAACCAATGCCAATGATGAGGCAAAAATAGGCGGCGATAACGAGATAATCAAAATTCATCGCGACAACTTATTGTAAGTGACTGACAGCAGTCCAACTGTCATTGCGCCGCAAAATATCGATGATCTGTTGATATTGCGCTCCTTCTTTAAAGGTCTGATAGGGCGGTACTTTCACGCCTTGAATATCTTTGACAAACAGACGGATAAGGTAACGCCAATTACGTTCCGTATCACCGTCAACATTGGAAATATCAGCGGCAATGTCGGCCGGCAGGGGAGTCTCTACCCATGTTTTATTCTCACCGTACAGATAAAGCGGACCACTGCCGTAGTGGCCTTTGATGTAAATCGCGCCGTCATTGCCGTAAAAAGCTATATAATCTTCGTTAAAACGTGGGTGCAATCCACCGTGCTTAAACATGACCGAGACTGGCTTTTGCGCAAAAGGGCTCTTAATTTGCGCTTGCACATTATAGGACCATTCTACGTTTGATTCCCCCCATTCAAGAGACGGGTCACTTAAGTCGTCTGGGATATGCTCACGCCGCGTTTTAAAATTATGCACGCCTTTCACAATTGGTGCTGCACCCAAATCATCCCGCACTTCGCCCATAACAGACACAATTTCCTCACCTATCACCGACGTCACGATAGAGAGCTTATGTGTAAAATTATTATTCAGCCGTCCGCCACCCTCTTCTTTGCGGTGCGACCAGCCAAACGGGATGTCGCGTTCGAGATTGAAGTGTGAGACGCATTCAACCTCAACAGGGGCTCCAATCGCGCCCGCCGCGACGAGTCGCTTTGCATGAAGTATTTCGGGCATATATCTAAAGCTCGCCGCGAAAGCCGTTTTCACGCCTTTTGCCTCGGCAAGTTCATATAGCTGCGTCGCTGTGTTGCCGTTTGCTGTCAGAGGCTTGTCACAAAACACGTGACAGCCATAAGCGATTGCTTGAGTGATAGGCTCAAAATGGGCCCCGCCAGGTGTTGCGATAGAAACGACATCTGGCTGACAATCCTTCAGCGCCTCTTGCCAATCCGTCCCTCCGTAATATATGCCCATCTTTTTTGCGACTTTAGTGACGACAGCAGGGGTACGCCCCACAATACCTACGACGTCCGCCCCCGCATCTCGAAAGGCGTCTGTATGGCCTTGACCAGCAAAGCCCGTTCCATGCACCAACACTCTTAATGGCTTGTTCATTTTCTCCCCAAACGTCATATGAAGACTTATACCAATTGTGATAGCTTGCTTATACCAATTTGGCTATTGGTTAATACCAATAACTGGCTCAAGGGACGACGATGAAAATTACGAACGCAGAAGTGTTTATTGGCGGGCCAGGTAAAAACTATGTCACGCTCAAAATTATGACGGATCAGGGCATATACGGGGTAGGGGACGCCACCCTCAATACGCGCGAAACTTTAACCGCAGCCTACCTCAAGGATTATCTAATACCTTGCCTGATTAACAAAGATCCGCGCAATAGCGAAGACATCTGGCAGTATTTCTACAAAGGTGCCTATTTCCGCCGTGGCCCTGTCGCGATGGCGGCCATTGGGGCGATTGATATGGCGTTGTGGGATATAAAAGGAAAGATAGCGGGACTACCTGTTTATCAACTCCTCGGTGGAAAAAGCCGTGACGGCGCAATGGTTTATGCTCATGCTACTGGCACTGATGTAGAGGATCTGCTCGACACAATCGCCCACTATCAATCGAAAGGCTATAAGGCGGTGAGGGTGCAATGCGGTATTCCGAACATGCCAGAAGGCAAAGATAACATCGGTTACGGCGTAGCAGGGAAGGGCGACGACTCGAAACACTTCATTACGGATTTCACAGGTCTACCCAAGGAAGAAATCTGGGACAGTGAAAAATATTTACAATATATGCCGAGTGTGTTTGAAAAAATTAGAGACCATTTTGGAGCTGATCTTAAAATCTTGCACGATGTCCATCATAGGTTACACCCACGCGACGCGGCCGCTTTTGGACGGGAGATCGAGAAATATAATCTTTATTGGTTAGAAGACCCGACACCTGCTGATGACCAGACAGCCCTCAAATTTATCAGAGAAAGCACGACCGTTCCCATCGCAATCGGAGAAGTCTTTAATTCGATTTGGGATTGTAAGCATATGATTGAGCAGGAATGGATTGATTTTATTCGTGTCTCTGTGACCTATGCGGGTGGCATTACACATGTCAGGCGCATTGTCGAATTGGCGGCCTTGCACCACGTCCGAACAGGTTTTCACGGTGCGCCGAGCCATTCGCCGATTTCAATGGCGGCACAAGCCCATATCAATGCTTGGGCGCCTAATTTCGGTATTCAGGAATATCTTGTGCTCGGCACAGAAGAGTGCGACGCACTTTTCCCATCGTCGCACGAAGTCAAAGACGGCATGTTTTACGTAAGCAACGCCGCCGGACTCGGCGTTGACTTTGACGAGAAGGAAGCAAAGCGATACAGCTATGAACGCGGCTACCACCCCATAGTCAGGCTCGAAGACGGTACCCTGTGGGATTATTGAAACTATTAAATAGTATATTTGATTGCCAAATGACGTTCTCATAAATACTGGCAGATTCTCACAATTAATGGCGAGAAATAAGGAAGTGTCTGAGAATTCTCATAATTAGTGGCAACCGCCAAACATTGGTGGGCGCCAGAGTTAGTGAGAATCTTAAACCTCTAAGTCCTTGATTTCATTCATTCCAAAAATTCAATTTTGCCACTGATTGTGAGAATCTGCGCAGGATTTTGCCATTAATTCTGAGAATTGGATTCTCACTTTTAATGACCAAAACAGCAATTTACCCCCGCCGCATCGTAAACAGCGG
>CALLME010000094.1 GCA_938007945.1 uncultured Caulobacterales bacterium | reverse complement strand
TCATCGCAGCTTGAGAGCTCGCCTCTTATGACCGTTTTGGCGCTCCAGCGGTTTGTGTTGCGGGGTTTGCCGTTCTCTATTTCGCGCGGAGTGTAGCTATAGAGGCAAGTGCCTTCGCGAAAGACGGTGAAGCAGCTGACAGAGCCTGCAAGCGGGCCTGAATAGGTGAAGCAAATCACGTCCTCAAACCCTGGCGCGCCAGAAAGTTTCCAACGGCCAATGTCAGTGACTTTGCCTTCGCGGTAGGTCGTCCGCCCGTTCTTATGAAAGGTCTCTGTGAAATCTGACGTGCCAGAGAGCTCGCGTACGCCCTTATAGGTGCCGTCCATCGTACGGCCATAAAAGGCTTCGTTGAGTGTGTCGCCTTGGAGCAGGGTGAGGTTGGTCGGGCCGTTATTGTCGAGTGTGTAGGTTTGGGAGATGGCGGATTGGAAAGTCAAAGCGGCGACGAGAGTGGCGAGAGTCGCACGTAAAAATAATAAAGCGGTGCTTGAAACACACACTAAGGGTGTGTGTGTTTCAATGCCCTTGTCGGGCCAACTTTGTTGGCCCTTGATCAACTTACAAAGATATCGCAGCTGGGCCCGTCTTCGCGATTGGCGCCTTTGACGCGCCAGTGCTCGGGACGGATGGTTTTCGCGGATTGAAACCACCGCGCGGAATAGCCGTAAAGGCAGCGGCCTTCGCGGAAGACATAGAAGCAATGCTGCTTATTGGGGTCGAGTTCGGCGTAGCGGTAGCAAATGCGGTCTTCATCACCCTTGGGTCCAATCAGCGTCCATTCACCGTCAAGCTTCATCCCGCCTTCGTCATAATCCGTTGTGCCGTCGATATTGTGCGTTTCGGTGTGATGGGCTTTGCCCGCAAATCCGACATTGTTGTAAGTCAGGTCAAGTGTCTGTCCCGCATAGGCCTCGCGCAGAGCATCACCCGTGAGTTGGGTCCACGCGCCGCTCTCTTGGGCGAGGCTCGGCACGCTTACTGACACGGTCAAAATTAATGCGAGCCAGATGTGCTTCACGAAATCATATCCTCACAGCTCGCGAGGTCGCCTTTCTTGACGCTACGCGCTGTCCAGTCGTCTTCGGTCATATCGTCTCTCACGCGTAGCTCAAGTGCGGAGTAGAAATAGTAGCATGTTCCAAGCTGGTAGACTTGGAAACAACCGCCTGCGATGATCCCCCCGTCATAGCTATAGCAGATTTCGTCACTCTCCGAGACACGCCACCGCCCCGTAACTGTGCCGCCGCGTTCTGTATAGGTGATGCCGCCGTCATCTGTGTGGGTTTCCGTGTAAAAGCGCCCTGGCCGTCCAAGTGCGTCAAAATTATAAGCGCCTTCATGCGTCAAACCTTTAAACGCCTGCGTGATAGATTTGCCCGTCAAGCGGTCAGAGAAGGGCCGCACGTCAAAGTCCTGGCTCTGTGAAAAGGCTGACGGCGCAGCAAGCAAGCCAAATGAAAGGGATAGTCCGAAAAGACACGTGCGACGAAACATATACTTATTTAGCATGGGATTTTGATTTGACCATGTTACAACATATCACATGACTGTAGAAAAAGACCAAGTTGATAAAGCAGATCCCCCAAGCCGCGAAAAGGTGCTGCCCGACGGCACGCCTTATGAACGCCCGTCTGAGCGCATGTTTCGCCGCTCCCGCAGGGCCGAAGAACGCCGCCGCAAACAAGCGCGCGATGATGCGGTTTTTTTCAGAGCCGTCTTTTCCCTCGCTGCCGTCGGCACAGGGTTCGTGTTTATCATGATCTATCTCGCGCAATCAGGGGGCAGCGGTGGCCTCATCGCCATGGCCCCGCTCGCCGATCCCTGGCTCGGCCCTTTCAGTAAACTCGAGATTTTCGGCGGGCTGTTTATCGCCGCCATAGCGGCGCTCTATTTCTGGCGAATAAGGAAGCGCTAAGGGGCGTAATTTTTCTACAAATATTGTCGACAGAATATAATAGCCCGCTAATACAACGCCTTTTACTGTGCCTGAAATTTTAGATACGCCAATACGTTTTCTATAGCGCACAGGCACTTCAGCGTAGCGCACGCCTTGTTTTAAGGCCCGTACTTGCATCTCCACAGTCCAGCCAAATGTAGGGGCCTGCATATTCAGTGCCTTAAGCGTTGATGTTCTTATCGCGCGGAAAGGCCCTAAATCGGTAAATTGGCTTTTCCAAAACAGCATCATCAGCGCGCAGGCCAGCCGGTTCCCAAAAGCTTGTTGCGGGGTGAGAGCGCCTTTCTCGCGATCACCTGTGATGCGCGACCCTATAACAAAGTCGGCCTTATTGTTCAAAATGGGGGCTAGAAGCAGTGTCATGTCTTCGGGATAATCCGAAGCATCTCCGTCTAAAAATACAGTTATATCGCTCTCGCTGGCGGCTGACATTGCCGCAAGACAAGCGCGCCCATAGCCTGGCTCCTCGACATAGACCGTCCGAGCCCCGAGTGCTTGCGCCGCTTCGGCTGTGCCGTCTGTTGACCCATTATCTGCAACGATGACTTCCGTGACATATTTAGGAATTTCGCCAATGACTTTTCCGATTGCGCCAACTTCATTACGGGCGGGAATTATAACAGTGATGCGCGGCGCGGCGTGGGTATCAGGACGGGACATAGCTCTCTTTCCAGTAACCGCGGCTCAGCTCAAGCAGAAGCAGTCCTATCGGAACGCCAAATTGCAGAGGAACAAGCCAGTCTGTGAATAGAAGATAATTATTTTGCTCCCCAATGGCGTAGCGCAGATAATAAATCGGCAGCATGACCGTAAGCGCGGCAACGCTGTAATGAGGCGCGAATGGAAAGAAAGCAAAGAGCCAGATTAAATACCATGGGAAGCCGGTCGGCGAAAGCAGGAAGAAAATGAATGTTAGCAACAATAGGTGCTTTGGCAGCGCCTCCATCAGCTTATGCGAGTCTGCATGTTTCAAAAGTGGTTTGACCCCGAGCCATAAGCTAAGGCCGATACAAAAAAGCGCGATGACAATACGAGCAAGCGAGGACCACTGACCTGTGCTGAGGCCAATTGCTTGGTCGATAAGCGGGAAAAGATAGGTGTTGCGTTGCCAAGTAGCGGCATAGGCTGTTGTGCCGCTTGAGTCGCCCAAAGCCAAGAGAAGCGGTAGCAAAAGAACAAAACTAAGAAAGGCTGTGAAAAGGGCGCTTGCGACATAAACCTTAGGCCGTTTCAGCCAGTTGCGAAATAAAACGGGGGCTAATAAAAGTGGCCATAACTTTACCGCAGCGGCACAGGATAAAGCTACGGCAGCCCAAAACGGACGCGTCTTAATCAAAATTAGGCTTGCGAGTAAAAACGGAAGTAAGAGGATATCCATATGTGCGGCGTTGATGCCAGCATAAACAATAAGGGGGTTAAACGCATAGAGTGTCATCCAAAGCGGATTTCGATCATAAGCTGTGAGGGCCTTTACCATCAAAAATAAGGTAAGGCCTTCTGACAGCCAGAAAAAGACCCGCAACACATCCAAATTCAAGGGATCAACAAAGGCCGCAAGCGTAAAAACTGCAACGGCCACTGGCGGATAGATAGTTGTGTATTCTCCACTGTTGATGCGGCTGACGAAGTTTTCATTTTCGGCAGAGAGTCGTGACAGCTTTGACAAATCATTATTTGAGCCAGCGGATGCCGACAGAATGTCATTAGGTGAATACAGATAGGGGTTTACGCTTTGCGTCGTTGCATAGCCGTCCCAGAGGTAACGGTTCCAATCATCTTCATAGATAGGCGTGGAGCCAAAAAACAGGGCGCGAAATCCTAAACCTATGGCGATAGTCATAAGAACGAGGTGGCCGCTTGGTGGAGCAGGAAGGGCGCGTTTTAAAAGCGGAATAAGGCTAACCCAGAGGCATCCCGCAATCATAAGGGCGACGGCAAATAATAAATAAGGGTGCGTCTGTGTGGTTGTGCCGCGCGCAAAGTCCGCTGATATAATACGCACAATTAAAAGCGCAGCCCCAATAAGGACTGCGCAAAGGTAAAGAGCTCTGTCGATTTTTATCATATTCAGCAGAGGGGAGGGGTGGCTATGTGCCAGGAAGACTACCGCTGGTGAGCATACATGTGCCATTGTTTTGCGGTTCAGTACCGGCGGGGCAATTGGTTGGCTTCATCATTGTCGTTGGGGCCGCGCCTGATCCGTAGCTGTCCATCTTGTTCATAGGCTTTGTGTCTGAGCCATATGTTTTTGTCTTTTTCATCGTGTCCATTTTATCCATAGCGTCCATAGGTTTCGTGCCGGACCCATAAGATTTTACCTTCTCAGCTTTCATCTCTTCGGTCTTCATCATGGTGTCAGCGCCCATCGCGTCTTTCTTCATGGATTGCTCTTTCATCATGAGCTCTTTTTCCATTTTCTCTTTCTTTTTCATCGCTTCGATGCGTTTTTTCTCAAGCTTTTTAGCTTTCTTTATCGCGCTCGTATCTTTGGTCTGCTGGTTACGATATGTACTGCCACCATTATATGATGATTGTGCCAAGGCGGGCGCGGCGCTTGCGGCGCAGGCCGCGATTGTGAGTAAGGCAGTTGTAGTAAATTTATTCATTGGAACTCTCCGTTTAAGAAAATACGAATTATTTCGATAGCTTGGGTTAGACGGCGGCGCACGACAAATCAGTTAAACTTTTTTCAACAACCAAACACATATATGTGAGCACTTAGGCATGGTGACTGAACAAAAAACGAACAAATTAAGGCAGATAATATCTTGCTTACAGCATAGTCGGGCCGCATTGTGCGATCAAACGGGGAGGGTAGACAACTCAAATCCTGGCTGGAGGCTTAAATGGCGAAAATTTACTTAGTTGATGATGACGAAAACATACTAACATCTGTTTCGATTTTTCTCGAAGGTGAGGGCTATGAAGTCCGTAAATTCCATGACGGGGCGAGCGCGCTAGAGGTGCTAAAATCTGATCCGCCAGACTTGGCCGTGTTTGATGTGAAGATGCCGCGCATGGACGGGCTAGAGCTTTTGCGCCGCCTGCGTCAGTCGAGCAATTTGCCTGTGATTTTCCTCACTTCAAAAGATGATGAATTTGACGAGGCTATTGGCCTGAATATGGGCGCGGATGATTATATTAAAAAACCGTTCTCTCAGCGTCTTCTGGGTGAGCGTATCAAGGCTGTACTACGTCGCGCGAGCGCGACCTCGGTTGAAAATCCGATGCCGCAGGATGGAGATGAGAAAGTCATTAAACGCGGGCAACTCACGCTAGATCCGAACCGTCATGCCTGTAGCTGGGCTGGACAATCTGTACGTCTCACCGTGACAGAGTTTCTTATCTTAGAGGCACTTGCTAAGCGACCTGGCTTTGTCAAATCGCGCGACCAATTGATGGACGCTGCCTATGACGACCAAATCTATGTCGATGACCGCACGATCGACAGCCACATAAAACGCCTGCGCAAAAAGTTTCGCAAGACCGATAAGAGCTTTGATGGTATTGAGACGCTCTATGGCGTTGGATATAAATATAAGGAAGCGTAAAGCGGCCTTCAATTTGGTAGGCGGGCTCGCATGAGTAGTCCGCCACCAAAGACTGCCGTCTCTTCCGTCGCTATGGCCAAACGCCGACATAAACGCAGAGGGCCGCGCCGTTCCGTCCTCGCGTCGCGATTAACGCGCGCGATTTTTCTTTCAAATCTCATTGGTTTGTTAGTACTCGCGCTTGGTTCGCTTGCGATGAACCGTTTCGAAGAAGGGTTGATTGAGGCTAAACTTGACACGCTGCGCAGTTCAAGCGCGACCGTGTCGACGCTTATGGCCGATAGTGCGACGGGCTACGGCCTTGCGGCCAAGCTTGATGTTGACAGCGCAAAATCCATTTTGCGCGAAATAAACCTCCCGCCCGCTTGGCGTGTACGTTTGTTTGATGGTTCTGGCTTACTCATTGTCGATAGTGCGCAGTTAGAAGATGAGATTTCTATAACCGAGCTTGCCCCTATCATAGAAGAGCAAGAACCGCCGTCGTGGCAAGAAGAGTGGGAAGCGAAAACCCGCACCTATATTAAGAAGACGCTGCATAATCTACCGTGGCGAGTGAAGCGGCGCGACCAATTGCGTTGGGATTTGAAAGGTGATGTACGCACGGCGCTAGACGGGGATATTGTTGCGGGACAGCGTTACAATGACGGGGATGAGCTTATTGTGACCGTCGCGCAGCCCGTGCGCCGCGTGCAACAGGTCTTAGGCGTTGTTTCATTTGAATCAGAGGATGTTGATAGCATCGTGCGGGCCGAACGCCGCGCGCTGCTGCCGTTTATCGGACTGGCTTTTACCGCGACTGTGCTGTCGTCACTTGCGCTCACGCTGTTTATTGCACTGCCAATGCGGCG
>CALLME010000093.1 GCA_938007945.1 uncultured Caulobacterales bacterium | reverse complement strand
ACTAGCTTTAAAACGTCTTTTGCCGCAAAGTTCTCATAGGAGGACAGATTATGACAAAACTGACGGGACAATGCCTTTGCGGCAATGTAAAATTTGAAGCAAACGGCGATGTGATGATGCAGGGCAATTGCCACTGCACTGATTGCCGTCAATCAAGTGGATCACCATTTGCGACGCTACTCTTTATGGCCGAAGATAATGTGAGCATTTCAGGCGAAGTAAAAAGTTTCACCCATCAAGTTGATAGCGGCAATATGCTCGTCAAAGAGTTTTGCCCAAACTGCGGCTCACAAATGTTTGGCCGCAACAAAGGCCGCCCTGGCTCTCTCGCCATTAAAGTTGGTACGATTAATGAGCAGTCTGAAATTAAGCCCCAGTTTAATGTCTTTGCAGGCAGCAAGATGGATTGCACGGCGCTCGATGACTCAATCCCGGCCTTTGATAAAATGCCGCCTAGCTAGATGCGTTTTTGGTCATTAAAAACGCAAAAACTGGGCTAATTTCTTAGAATTAGCCCAAATTTTCTGTTTTCCGTAAGAAATCACAGCTGTTTTATATATAGAACGATTGTTTCTTATATAGCTTATTGATATTTCACGCGTGAGCGCTTATGTGCGCTGCGATGGTCGCGAGGCGGCTTCTTAGGACTGGAAAAATCATGGCTGCTGATAACCCCAACGCCCCGACGCAAGAGACTGTTTTATCAGTAGAGCATTATACTGATCGCCTGTTTAGATTTGAAATCACGCGCCCTGCGAGCTTTCGTTTCCGCACAGGCGAGTTTATCATGATTGGCCTGCCAAAGACCGAAGAGCAGAAGCGCCCCGTCATGCGCGCCTATTCCATCGCAAGCCCCGCTTGGGACGATAAGCTCGAGTTTTATTCTATTAAGGTCGAGGACGGCCCGCTGACCTCTCGTCTGCAAAAAATTGTCAAAGGCGATACGGTGCTACTCTCTCGCAAGCCTGTCGGTACGCTCGTGCTTGACGCGCTTCTGCCGGGCAAACGTCTTTGGATGTTCTCAACCGGCACAGGTATTGCGCCCTTTGCGAGCCTTATCCGCGACCCAGAAACTTATGAGCGATATGAGGAAGTCATCCTTGTGCATGGCTGCCGTGAGAAGGGCGAACTTGTCTATGGTGAGCGTCTTGTCAGTGATCTCATCAATGACCCTCTCGTGGGGGAAATGGTGGACGGGAAACTGAAACACATCACGACGTTAACACGCGAAGAGCACCCTCTGATGGGGCGTATCACGACGCTGATTGATACAGAAAAACTGTTTGAAGTCGCGGGAACGCCAATTCTCAATCCGACAGAAGACCGCGTCATGATTTGCGGCTCTATGGATATGATCAATGATACAAAAGCCTTGGTTGAAACTTATGGTCTGGAAGAAGGGTCTAATTCCCAGCCAAAACAATTTGTCGTCGAGAAGTCTTTCGTTGGCTAATTAATAGCGGTTGTCGTCTGAACTGCTTTTAGCGAAAGAGCCGAGAGTCAAAAGCGATAAACGTACACCAAAGCCTTCATTGTCACCCACCACACCAATGTTATTGCGCGAGCGATTATAGAAGAGTTCAATACGCGTACATTGATCATCAAATATTAAACCCACCTCTTGGCGGCGCGCGACATCGGCATCAATATCGTAATAGGCTGAGTAGCGTGTGCTCCAATTTTTTGTGAGCTTAAAACTGATATCGCCAGAAATTTCTTCGGCAGGGACACGCAATAAATTGCTGTCGGGCTCTACGGGGTTGTTGATTTTATAATAGCGCCACCGCGTTTTTATACGCTCCCCTGTGTAGCGCACAGAGGTGTCGATACGGCGGAACTCGCCGTCATCATCGTCAAAGCGCACACGCGTATTGAGATTAAGCTTCGATTTATAAGATAGCTCCGCTTCACCCACGATGTCGGATTTATCACCGCTGAGACCTGTATTGAGGCCAAAATCATCTTCGAAATTATCGGCATAACTTTGCCCAAGGAACACACTTGCGCGAGAGTTCCCCATATCGGCCGATACGCTCGCGCCGATATCTGCCCGCAAGCCCTTCTGCCAGAAGTCATATCCAAGCGATTTGTTTGATGCCCAGAAGTTCGCGCGGTCAAGATCTAGGCCAAGGCTATCTTGAAAAAGCCTTGTTGAAGCAGCGTTGGCGAGCACTTCGTTGAACTCGCTTAACTTTCCGTCGCCAAAGCTTTGCGTGACTTGTACACGCGGTTCAATAACGATGTCTGTGCCGCCCGTGCGTTTAATGAGCGGATAGCGTACATCCACACCGATTTGGCCAAGCGTGCGGTCAAAGTTGTTTTCGACGCCTGCTACGTCACCGTCGTCTTCGCGCTCTAAGTCAATGTAATCGTAACGGAGTTCGCCAAAAGGTTTGACCTCAAACCCGCCAAGCGCAATCCATGTTTTATCATAGCTCAACCCCGCCGTGCCGCGCGTATAATCTTCGCCTTCTTCGCGGGTCAGCATAGTGAAATCGCCAAAGACTTCTGCGCGTCCACCGATGACGGGATCTGTCATAAAGTGATTAAGCTCAATCTTGGGCAGCGCAATCGGGAGTGTACTATCATCTTCGCGAAAGACGTTGAAAAAATCGTCATTCTCGCCCGTGCGCTGAATGGAGGTGCGCAGGCTTTGAAATCCAAACGCGCTCACAGACAGCCGCGTATTAGAATTTTGCCCTAGCGCGAAACCTTGTGAGAGCAGACGCAAGCTATCACTCTGATAAAGTCCCGATGCCGCCGGGCGCTCATCAAGGTCATAACGGCGTAGATATAAATCATCCGTCGCGGCCTGTATGCCAAAGCCTGTCGTCCAAAAGTCGGTGAGGTTAAACAGACCATCCGCGAAGAAATGAGAACGCAGGCGTTTACCCGTGGTCGCTTCGTCTTGATTGATAAATTGCGTCGGGTCATCAAACGGGTCGCCGTCGCGGTCAAAAGCGCTACCATATGTGAAAGAGCTATTAATATTGACTTCGCCCGAATAGAATTTTCGGCGAAAGTCCACTTCGAGGAGCGGATTGACTTTCGTATATAAATGCGGCGTTAGTGTCGCTTCGGTATAGTCATCTATCGCCCAGTAATAGGGAATTTCAATGTTAACGCCCTTGTCGCTTGAGATGCCGCCAAAAGGCGCGAGAATACCAGAGGCACGCTTCGCACTGGGGTCGGGGTGGGATAGATAAGGCGTGTAAAATACGGGCAACCCCGCCAGTTGAAAAACTGCATCACGATACTCGATTGAATTGCGGTCAGGATTTTGTTTTACCTTACGCGCTTTAATCTGCCATGTGGGGTCGCGACCTTCTTTGTCAGCCTCTTGGCATGGTTCACAGGCGGTGTAATAGGCGTTGTAAAGCTCGACCCCGTCCTTGCCGTCGCGCACCACGAAAGAGGCGCCCAAAATACCGCCTTCTTCAAACCGCGCTGTGAAATTTGTCGCTGTACCCGCTTCTAGCTCGCCTGAAAGCTCGATTTGATCTGCAAATTGCGTCGCGCCTGTCGGGTCAATCAGGATCACATTGCCAAGCGCAATCACCTGGCCTGTTGTATTATTATAGGTCACACGGTCCGCGCGCAGTGTACGGTCTTGATAGCGGCCCTCGACATTACCTTCTGCGGCCAACGTGTTGGCATCTTCGTCATTTAGGAGTGTGTCCGCCTCAAGATAAATGATGTCAGGGTCACGAAAGGGGCTATCGGCGGCGAGTTGTAAGGGTCTGTTCGTCCCAGCCGCTGTCGTCGGAAAATCCTGATTTGCTGCGGTTTGCGCAATCGCAGTCGTGCTCAGAAGGAGGGGGAGTGAGCTCGCAAAAACAGAGGCAAAGACGCGTTGAACAGAATTTGGTTCTCCCCGCATCTCATAACCTTTTGACAAAAACTCTTTGCCGACAGACTCGGCAGACAAACTCTCATAGCCAAGAGAGGCCGTGAGGTCTATGAAATCGTTGCGAATTTATGCGATATTAACGCTATTTAAGGGAGAGCGTGACACTCATCACACACAAAAAACAGAAAGCGGCTGATAAACATCCGAAATAGTGGTAAATAGCCTAGCCAACTCTTTTCTGCATGTGGGTGTAAAGGGACAAAACGAGCCCATAAGGCAAATGAACTGAGACACGATGAAAAAACCAGTTAAAACAAGCACGGCGGAAGATACTACAGGGCTGCGATCCGTTGTCGGGAAAGCTATTCTGTCTGCCAAAGGTGCCTTTACGGGCATTGCGCTATTCTCAGCCTTCATCAATCTGCTGATGCTGACAGGCCCGCTCTATATGTTGCAGGTCTATGACCGCGTTTTGATTTCGGGCTCCGCAGTTACGCTTTTATCGCTTTCCGTCCTAATGGTCGCGATGTTTTCCTTTATGGGCTTTCTAGAGTTTTGCCGCTCTCGTGTGCTTTTGCGAGTGGCGGATAAGTTTGAGCGCGATTTAGGTGGACGCACATTTGATGCGTGGATGAACCATGGCCTCGGTGGCCAAGCCGCGAAACGCGCGCAACCGCTAAATGATATTTCGACCTTGCGTCAGTTTATTTCAGGTAATGCACCCGGCACATTTTTCGATATTCCGTGGGTGATTGTCTATAT
>CALLME010000092.1 GCA_938007945.1 uncultured Caulobacterales bacterium | reverse complement strand
CTATCTTGAAGGTGAAGGGTTTCGCTATGACGGCATGATTGATATTTTTGACGGCGGCCCCTCAATGAGCGCCCCGCGCGACGATATTCGTACCATCCGCCATAGTCGTCTGCTTGAAGTGAACGGTATTGAAGTTGACGGGGAACATGACGCGCTCATCAGTCGCGACGATATCAAGACATTCGCCTGTCTCAGAACCAAAGTCAGCTTTTACGGACAAACCGTCAATATTAATAATAAAGCCCTGAAAGCCCTCAATTTAGAGACAGGTGACATGGCGCGTATTTGGATAAAAAGATGAGTAAAATTAATTATATAGGTGGAGACTGGGTCGCAGCAAATGGCGAGCGTTTCAACTCAGTTGACCCGTCAAACGATGACGTCATTTGGACAGGCGCAGGGTCAAACGCAAATGATGTCGCGCGGGCTTTCACGGCGGCGAAAGAGGCTTTTCACGGCTGGGCGGCTTTACCGCTTGATGAGCGTCTTAAACCGATTAGACGCTTTAAAGACATCGCCATCGCGCGCAAATCTGAAATGGCAGAACTCATCGCGCGCGAAACAGGCAAGCAGCTTTGGGACGCAACAGGCGAGGCGGGGGCACTCTCGGCTAAAGTTGATATTTCTCTGACCGCCTATGAAGACAGGACTGGTGTGAGCACGCGCGACACAGCCTTTGGGCGGGCCGCGCTACAGCATCGCCCGCACGGCGTCATGGCGGTGCTGGGGCCGTATAATTTTCCCGCCCACTTGCCGAATGGGCAAATTCTGCCGTCACTCATTGCGGGCAATACCGTCGTGTTTAAACCAAGCGAGCAGACGCCTGCCGTGGGGCAACTTTTGATAGAGTTTTTTGCCGAAGCGGGATTTCCTGAGGGCGTCATCAATATGGTGCAAGGCGCGCGTGAGACGGGCGCGGCGATTATAGAAAGCGAGCATATTGACGGGCTGTTGTTTACGGGGTCTGCCAAGACGGGCGCCTTTATTCATAAGCAATTTGGCGGACGGCCAGAGATTGTGCTTGCCCTTGAAATGGGTGGCAATAATCCGCTCATCGTCTGGGACGTAGCAGATGCGGAAGCCGCGGCGAGCCTGATTGCACAGTCAGCCTTCATCACAAGCGGGCAGCGCTGTACCTGCGCGCGGCGGCTCATTGTGCCAAGCGGCGCGGCAGGTGACGCCGTTGTAGAGGCGACATTATCGTTCATGGACCGCATGACCCTTGGCGCGTGGGACGCTCCCGCAGCGACTATGGGGCCGCTCATCAGCGCGGATATTGCGGGCTATGTCGTGAAAGCAGCGGATGGTTTGGTGAAAGCGGGCGCAACCGCATTAAGGCCCGCTAAAATTACGTCTCAAGGCGCGGCTTTTGTCTCGCCTGGGCTTTATGACGTGACAGGAATTGAGGTCGCGGATGAAGAAATCTTTGGCCCCGTCCTGACCGTGACCCGCGTTGCCGATTGGGACGCAGCTATCGCAGAGGCGAATAATACACGGTTCGGTCTCGCAGCGGGACTTGTTTCAGATGATGCGGCGCTATGGGATAAATTTCGCGCGCGTATTCGCGCAGGTGTGGTCAACTTCAACCGCCCGACAACAGGCGCGGCGAGCTTTCTCCCCTTTGGCGGGCCAGGCGCGTCAGGTAATCACAATCCTGGGGCTTATTACGCCGCTGATTTCTGCGCTTGGCCGATGGCGAGCCAAGTCGCAGACAGTGTCGAAGCGCTACCCATGCAAGGCTTAAATTGATGCCAAATCAAATACGAAATGCGCAAGAAGCGAATTTTGACGGCCTTATCGGGCCGACCCATAATTACGGCGGTTTGTCAGACGGTAACCTAGCCTCTGCGGGTAATGCAGGACTGATTTCTCATCCTAAAGAAGCGGCGCTGCAAGGGCTGTCTAAGATGCGGCTCATGCATGACAAAGGATTGTGGCAAGGTGTGCTACCGCCGCATCAGCGCCCATTTCTGCCTGCGCTACATGCGGCGGGATATAGTGGCACTGACCGTGAAGTCTACGCCCGCGTCTGGAAAGAAGCTCCGCGTCTCGCGCGTAATATGCTGTCTGCCAGTTCCATGTGGGCGGCCAATGCGGCGACGGTTAGCCCCTCGGCCGACACAGAGGCGGGTCAACTGAACCTCACGCCTGCCAACCTTTCGACCATGCTCCACCGCTCGACAGAGCATAAACAGACAGGCCGTGCGCTAAAGGCCGCGTTTCCATTCGCGCGGGTGCATGACGCGCTGCCGATGCAATCGGTTTTTGCCGATGAAGGCGCGGCTAACCATGTGCGTTTGTGCGGTGAACGCGGCGAGCAAGGCGTGGAGCTTTTCGTCTACGGTCGAGACGGATTTAGTGGCGGGGACACAAAATTCCCTGCGCGCCAAACGCGTGTCTCGGTCGAGGCCATTGCCCGACGGCACAGACTAAACCCTTCACGCACAGTCTTTGCGAAACAATCCAAAGCCGCGATTGATGCGGGTGCGTTTCATAATGACGTCGTTTGTGTGGGCGCGAAAGAAACGCTATTTTTCCACGAGCTTGCCTTTGCCAACACAGCGCAGATGAAGCGCGATGTGAGCGCAGCGGCGCACGGTTTGTTTGCGCCTAACTTTGTCGAAGTCGCATCTGCTGACGTGCCGATTGCGGACGCGATTAAGGCTTATCTTTTTAATTCTATGCTCGTGCAATTCCCGGGCAATGATCGCCTGACTTTGGTAGCGCCGCTTGAGACGAAAGAGAATGCCGCGACGCGTAGCTATTGTGAAAAACTGACGACGGGCAATGGTCCGATTGGTCATGTGGAATTTGTTGATGTTCGCCAATCTATGCGTAATGGCGGCGGGCCTGCTTGTTTGCGTCTGCGCGTGACTTTGACAGAGGATGAGTGGGCGCAGGTCAATATGGGACAAAAATTTACGCCAGAGCTTCACGCCACGCTTGATGACTGGGTGAGCCGTCATTACCGAGATACCCTCGCACCTGAAGATTTGCCAGACCCGTCTCTGATGGAAGAAAGTTTTGCTGCGCTAGACGAGTTGACGAAAATTATGAATTTGGGCGCGGATTTCTTTCCTTTTCAACGGCTTTAATTAACTGCCGTCACGTTTTTTGGCGTAGGCCTGAGTGCCTTTGTGAAAGACGTAATCACTTTCAAGAATATCGGTCAGCCCATGCAAACGGGTCTGCTTTTTTAGCCGTTCATAGAGTGGGCCAAAATCTTGCTGCGTAGCTTTGAGCAAATCATAGAGGTCATCAACAACAAAATAAGCCTGCTGAAAATCATCAATGCGGTAATCGGTTTTCATCACACGTTCGAGATTAAATCCAAGGCGGTTGGGTGAATCGGACTCAAGTGAGAAAACGGATTCTGTACGCGATGACACGATACCCGCGCCGTAGATTTTTAATCCGTGCTCACTTTTCAGCAGCCCAAATTCGACCGTGTACCAATAAAGGCGGGCAAGTTCTTTGAGCATACCTTCTGCTTTCGCGCGCTGGCCGCCTTTGCCATAAGCCTGCATATAATCTGCGAAAACAGGCTGGGCGAGCAGAGGGACATGGCCGAACACATCGTGGAACACGTCAGGTTCTTCGATATAATCCATCTGGTCAGGTTTGCGAATGAAGCGGCCTGCAGGAAAGCGTCGATTGGCAAGATGGTCAAAAAACACATCATCAGGAATAAGATGAGGCACGCAAACCACTGTCCATCCTGTCAGCGCTTGGAGAGATTTATTGAGCTGGCTCAAGTCAGGTATGCCGCCATCATTCAGATTAAGCTGTTCTAATCCTTTATAAAATTCAGGCACAGCGCGGCCCGCAAGAACCTTGATCTGACGCTCATAAAGCGTGTTCCAGACGTTATGTTCTTCAGACGTATATTTGTCCCAATGCTGCGCTATCACAAAGTCATCGCCATAGCTTTGGGCGTCAATTACGGGGTCGTGCACTGTCATGCGCAAGCTATAGCGCGGAATGATGTATAAAGTTTGACCTGTTTTTTACGACTTACGGGTTGGCCGTTGCAAAACACAGTGACAGTTTCGCCAAACACGCAAAAACTCTTCTGTGTCAGTAAAAAACCTTGGCAAATTGCGGAGGTTTAGGCAGGACAGAGACATGAACGATAAGACAGCACAAGACTGGGGTAATTATTGGCAGGGCCGCGCCGCGAGCGAGTCAGGCGCCGCTCTTATTGGTGTCGGCATCGAGACAGATGCGGAAATTGGTGCGTTCTGGGACGGTCATCTCGGGGCTTTGCCTAAGTCTGCGCGCGTGCTTGATTTGGCGTGTGGGGCAGGCTCAGTATTGCGGCGCGCCTCCGCAATTGGACTTAAAAATCTTTGCGGTGTTGATATTTCAGATGCAGCGATTGCCACGTTGAAAGCGGAATTTCCGAACGCTCAAACTGTAGTGGCCTCTGCCGAGGCGACAGGTTTAGATGACGCGCAATTTGATATTGTCGCGAGCCAATTTGGATTTGAATATGCAGATGCCACGGCCGCCGCGCGCGAAGCAGCGAGATTGGTTGCAAAAGGCGGGCAATTCCTCGCACTCGCCCATAGTAAGAGCAGCGCGATAGAGCTTGAAGTTGCGCGCCTTGGCGCAGACGCCAAAGCGATACTTGAGAGTGGCTTTATTGGCCGTGCCTGCGAGATGTTCGAGGCTGATATGACAGGCGCAACCGATGCCACATTTGCTAAAGCGGCAGCGGCTTTTAGCGGGCCACAAGCCGAGGTGCTCGCCATTGCCAAACGCGCTGGCGGCATAGCGGCACACCTCTATCAAGGCACTCAAACGCTCTACCAGAAACGTCGCGGGTATGAATTATCAGATGTCACGAATTGGCTCAACGGGATGCGCAGCGAGATTGCAGCCTATGCAGGCAGAATGGAAAGTATGCGACGTGCGGCCATTTCAGAAGCCGAGGCGAAGGCCGTGCTTGGCGCGCTAAAGGCAGGCGGTCTAAAACCGCAACCTCTTCACGCGTTTAAGTCTAAAATAACGGGCGATATAATCGGTTGGATAATTCATGCCACTGATAAGCAACTTTGAGGCGGGTGACGCGTTTCATCCCAATAACAGTCTACCTCTGTCATTTTTGCGACAATAAGGTATAGTTAAGACGTAAAACGACCCAGAAAGGGTGAACTGGAGGACATATGTGTAATCATCACGCGCATCTAGAATGTAAAATGAAGGCCGAGGAAAAGGCTATCCACGAAAGACGTAATGCTATTCAAGTGTTAGCGGCGGGCGGTATGCTGACTGTAGCGGCAGGCGCGACAACAGGTTGCGCGACCAACCCAGAGACAGGCGAAAAGCAATTTGTGGGTTTGGCGAGTGAAGCGCAGCTAAACCAAATGGCGCTGTCTTCTTGGAATGAGATGAAGCAAAAGCTGCCAACATCAAATGATCCGCGTTACACACGCCGTTTGGCTAATATCGGCTCTCGCGTAAAACGCGGCGCTAATCGTGCAGACCAACGTTGGGACTACGCCGTCTTTGACCAAGATCAGAAAAACGCATTCGTTCTACCAGGAAACCGTGTCGGTTTTTACAAAGGCATGATGGATTTTGCAGATAATGATGATCAAATCGCCGCTGTCATGGGGCACGAAGTGGGCCACGTTTCTGGGCGTCACGCACGTGAACGCGTTTCACAGCAAATGGCGGGACAACTCGCAATAGGTGCGGGCACGATTGTCGGCGGCAGCCAAATGAGCAAAAAATGTAATCAATATAAAGTTGCGGCTCAGGCGGCCAAAACGCGCGAGCAGTATAATGCCGCTAAAGCGGGATATAACCGCTGTATGCAAAACGCGCAGCGCAATACGCAGCTTCTCTCTCAAGCGCTTGGCCTTGGCTTTACCTTCGGCGTGATCTTGCCATATTCGCGTAAGCATGAGCTGCAATCTGACTTGCTTGGCGCAAAGTATATGCACAAGGCAGGATATGACGCTAATCAAGCCGTGCGCCTTTGGGAGAAGATGGCAGAAAGCAGCACGAGCCGTCAGCCCGAATTTATGTCGACTCACCCTGATCCTGATAAGCGCGCGCAGAAGCTGCGTGATTACATTGCGTATCAAGAGCGTCTTGGCAGCCAAGGATGGGAATCAATTAAGATGCCAAAAAGCAGCTAATTAAGACGAATTAAACTTGAAGCCGCGCGGCCTTTAAAGTAACACTCCGCGCGGTCATCACCCTTTTAGGGCTCAAGACCTCAGTGCCGCCTTAGCTCAGTTGGTTAGAGCGCCGGTTTGTGGAACCGGAGGTCCTTGGTTCGAGACCAAGAGGCGGTACCATTTATTTTCCTTTATAAACACAGATGTAATAAATATAGACGTAAACGCGCTGTTTACCATATTTGAGCCATAACGGCTTATGCCCCGCGCTCAACATAGCACTGTCAGATTTGATGCGACTAAGCCCGTCACGGACGAGGATATTCGTGTGCTTGTGCAACATCCGAATGCTGAGGCGCGCGCCGTTGTGGCGCAGAAAATTTGCCGGCGCGTGCGCGACCATCCGCTTTCAGATGGTGAGCGCGAAATTGCCAATGAAGTGTTGGGTTTCATCGCAGAGGATGCCGCTTCACTCGTGAGGCGCGCTATGGCGGTTACGCTCAAAAACTCACCCGAACTTCCGAGAGATGTCGCGCTGAAACTCGCCGCTGATATCGATTCAATCGCCGTGCCAGTGCTGAATTTTTCGCCCGTATTTCACGACGAAGATTTGGTTGAAGTGCTTAAAAGTCGAGCGGCCGCAAAAGTGATTGCCGTCGCCAAACGTCCAACGGTCAGCGGCTCTGTTGTGGAAAACATAGTGCGTTATGGGGATAGTCGCGCGGTTGCAGCCGTTGCCGCAAATGACGGAGCGGAGATTACGCCTGAAACGGCGCGCAATATGTTGGACGCTTATCGTGATGACGACCTCATTGCGCAGGCTTTTATTAAGCGTCGCGATCTACCAATAGGTATTGTCGAGCGCCTTGTTGCCCAAATCAGTGCTGAAGCGGCTGTTGAGCTGACACGCCGTCACGCTGTGCCAGTGGAGCTTGCGATAGAGCTAGCAACGCGCGCGCGTGAACGCGCGACAATTGATATTATTGACCAAAGTACAAAAACACGTGATGTGGCGTTGCTCGTGCGGCGCTTGCAAGACGAAAGTCGTCTTTCGACGAGCCTGATTATTCGTGCAGCAGGCTGTGGTGAATTGCGTTTTGTTGAGCATGCATTGGCCGTGAAAGCGAATATCAGTCACGCCAAGGCGGCGTTGATGGTGCATGACGGCGGCCCGTTTAGTCTCAAAGCGCTGTGTAAACATGCTGCGATTACAGAGAATGAGACGCGGATTTTACGCGCGGCCTGTGCGATTTACCGTGATTTGGAACTCTCAGGGCTGACCTTTGACCGTGCCTATTTCCGCGAAATGATGGTGATGCGAATTTTGACTTTGCCGTTCTCGCTTGATGAAGCGGATCAGTTGTATTTTCTCGAAAAACTTGACGGTATTGAGTCCGATGAAGCGTTTGACGCTGTAAACAGCTAGGTCACGAACTATTTATCCCCGCGACGGTTTTAAGTCGCAAATTGTTCCCTAAGTATCTTCTCATCAAGGGCGTGATCTGGATCAAAGAGCAGGGTGAGAGACGTCTCAATATCCTGCTCCACGGCAACGCGGGTAATGTCACGATATTCAATGTTATCTGCCGTGGCACTAACGGGGCGTTTCTCTGGATTGAGGACGTCAAACACGACTTTCGCGTCCGCTTTCACAAGTGCGCCGCGCCAACGACGCGGACGGAACGCACTAATCGGGGTGAGTGCTAAAATATCAGAGCCAAGCGGCAAGACAGGACCGTGCGCTGAGAGATTATAGGCTGTCGAGCCCGCAGGCGTTGCGACAAGCACGCCATCGGCGATAAGTTTTGGCATGCGTTCGCGCCCATCAATCGTAATTTTAATGTGCGCAGCTTGGCGGGTCTGTCGAAAGAGCGAGACCTCATTGAAAGCAAGTTCATTGACAGTGTCGCTGCCATGAGTTGCGGTCATTTTCAAAGGATGAATGATTGCGGGGTCAGCTGCGGCGAGGCGGGCTGGCAGATCGTCCTTGTCAAAGCCATTCATCAAAAACCCGACCGTGCCGCGGTTCATACCGTAAACGGGCAGTCCTTTGCGGATGAGCCGCATATTGCGCGTCAATGTTTCAAGCATAAAGCCGTCACCCCCCAGCGCAATAATGGCGTCCGCTTCTTCGACGGACACATTGCCATAGCGTTTGACGAGCGCCGATTTTGCGGTCTTGGCGATGCGCCTATCGCTGCACTGAAATGCGAGCTTTTCAAATGAAACTGTCATGGCTTTGTTTGACCACAAACTCTGAAATGTCTCAAGCGCTTATAGTCTCAAACGTCTCTTGGTGAATTTGACTCAGAAAAGATAATAGTTTTTAGTGTAAACAAATATTTTGCACTGGAGATGAATTGGCGCGATTTGCTAATATTGGGATAGGTGTTTTAGCCTTTATGGGTGTTAACATAGAGTGTCAGGCGGGAGCTTGGACTCTACCAAAGGGCAAGGGGCTGGTAATTTCAGGTACGAGCTATAATTCTGCGAATCTGGCTTACAACGCAGAACGAAAACGCCTTACGCCTGTTAGTTTTAATAAAATCGATAGCACATTTTATCTTGAATATGGGCTTGGCCGTAATTTGACGCTCGTTGGAAATTCGGCCTTACAAGATGTGAGCTATACTTCAAGCCAAGGCCCGCAAAACTATAGCGGTTTTTCAACGAGTAAGTTTGGTCTGCGCTACGGTGTGAGCACAGACTCGCCTTGGGTTGTCGCTATTCAGCCAAGCCTCGTCATTCCAGCGGGCGGGGAAACGGTGCCAGATGGTGATCTTGGTCTTGGAGGCTACGGTGGAGAATTTCGTATTCTTGCGGGACGCGCATTGACGCTGGCAGGACAAGCTGGCTTTTTTAATGCAGAGGCTGCCTATGATCTGCGCAGTGACGGTGCGCCGCGCCAGATTACAACGGATCTGACATTGGGTTTCGATCTGACAGAAAAGATGACATTCATTGGGCAGGGTTTTTACCGTCATACAAATGACAGTATGTTTGAAGGCGACACAGTTCTCGCAAATGAGAGCCTTAAGCTACAAGCCAGCCTCGTCTTTGATTTGCCCAAATTCTCTTTTTTTAAATCGATAAAAAGCGGGTCACCCACAGATTTGGACGAAGAAAATGAGGTCGAAATGCCGACCCTACCAAAGCGTAAAACGTCACTCCAAATCGGTGTATTTCAAACCGTCGCCGGCAAAAATATCGTGCGCGAACAAGGCGGTCTCATCACGCTCTGGAACGAATTTTAGTTTAATTTTTCGGTGTTGTTTCGGCTTTTATATAGGCGAGCACATTTTCGCGGTCTTCGGGTTTACGTAGACCCGCATAGCTCATACGGTTGCCTGGCATGAATTTACGTGGATTTTCGATATAAGCGTCCATTGTTTCATCCGTCCAAACTACGCCGCTCTCTTTCATCGCTTTGGAATAAGCAAAGCCGTCTTTCATGCCTGCTGTCGCGCCGAAAATATCCCACATATTTGGGCCGACTTTGTGGCGGCCGCCTTCCTCAAGTGTGTGGCACGTCGAGCAGCGTTTATAGAGTTTTTTTCCGCGCGCCATCGGGTCAATGTCTACTTTTGCGACCTGCGTTGGGGCCGGGGTGGACGCTGGCATTGACGCCGACTGTGGCGCGCTCGCTGTTTCACTGCTGCCGCACGCGGCAAGCAATGAGGCCGTGAAAGCGGCATAGAAAAAGCGGGAGTATTTAAAAAACGGGGTCATAGAGCGTCCTGAGAGTTATTTAAATTCACCATAGGATATAGAGAGCGGGCTGTCATCGGGCGATTTGGTCAAACTATTAAAGGGCGATTTCACTTGATTAATAAAGGGTTAAGCTCAATAATAGTCTTGAGATTAGAGATGTCATAATAAAAATCCTGCTCTCACGACATATAGCCACATTGTGGCGTCACATCCAAAATGGGGAACACTATGGATATCGTAAATTTAGTAATTGGGCTAGCCTCTGGTGCGCTGGGCGGAAACGTTGCAGGCAAAGTCATGAACTCGAACATGGGCACGATGGGCCGCAGCCTGACGGGTATCGTCGGCGGGGCGGGATTCTCAGCCGTTGCGCAAATGCTTGGCTTTGGTGTCGCCGATCCAACAGCAGGTGCTGGTCTTGATGTCATGAGTATCATCAGCAATGTCGCCTCAGGTGGCGTAGGGGGCGGTATTCTCACTGCTATTCTTGGTAAAGTTATGGGCAAATAAAGCTCTAAAATCTTACAAAAGGCCGTCTTCGTCATGCGAAGGCGGCTTTTTTATGGCGCTTTATTCTGCGTCAAAACGCGCTGATTTCACCGTGCCTCTTGCCCTTTTTGCGAGTTTCAACCATATGCAATTTGTGGCATAAAAAGGTCGTCAAAAGGAGTCCGTCATGAGCTATGTAGCCCCCGTCAAAGCGTTTCACTACCTGCTTAAACACGCCGTCGATGTCGAGCAAATTATGGCGACAGAGGCGCATAGTGATGTCAGCCATGAACTCATTGGCGATATCCTAGAGGGCGCAGCAAGCTTTACGGGCGACGTACTCGCCCCGCTTAACTGGACAGGGGATCAGCATCACCCCGAACTGCGTGACGGCAATGTCAAAACGACAGCTGGCTTTAAAGAGGCTTACGCGCAATACGCAGAAGCGGGTTGGATGAGCTTGCCAATGCGCGAAGACATTGGTGGTATGGGCCTCCCGCAAGCGCTCGCGGCTGCGACCTCAGAGATGACCTATGCCGCAAATATGGCCTTTGGTCTGTGTCCCATGCTGACCTCTTCTGCGGTGAAAGCGATTGACGCCCATGCTTCTGATGAACTCAAAGCGATTTATCTTGAGAAGATGGTGTCTGCGGAATGGACAGGCGCTATGGATTTGACCGAGCCGCAATCGGGGTCTGATCTTGGCACGCTCACATCAAAGGCTGTGCCCAATGGCGACGGTAGCTACGCCGTGTCTGGCCAGAAGATCTACATTACTTGGGGCGATCATGATTGCGCGGAAAATATTATCCACCTTGTGCTCGCGCGCTTGCCAGATGCGCCAGCGGGTTCGCGCGGGATTTCGCTTTTCCTTTGTCCAAAATATCTCGTGAACGATGACGGCTCGCTCGGAGACCGCAATAGTTTCAAGCCGATTGGGCTGGAGCATAAGCTTGGCATTCACGGCAGCCCGACTTGCACGATGGAATTTGACGGCGCGACGGGCTGGCTTGTGGGCGAACCCAATAAAGGCCTCGCTTGTATGTTCACTATGATGAATGAGGCGCGGCTTTTCGTCGGCGTGCAAGGTGTCGCTATTGGCGAACGCGCCTACCAAGCGGCGCTGCAATACGCGAATGACCGGGTGCAAGGCAAAGTTCTGGGCGGTGAAAAAGGCGACCCGATTATTGGTCACGCCGATGTCCGCCGTATGCTGATTGATATGAAGACACGCCTCATGGGCGCGCGCGCCATTTGTATGGTCAATGCGGCGGCAGGTGATCTCGCGCACAGCCTCCCTGATGCCTATGCGCGCAAAGCGGCCCATATTCGCGACGCGCTTCTCACGCCAATTTCCAAAGCCTACAGCACTGACCTCGGCGTGGACGTCGCCTCAATTGGGGTGCAAATCCACGGAGGAATGGGTTTTGTCGAAGAAACGGGCGCGGCGCAGCATTACCGCGATGCGCGTATTGCGCCGATTTACGAAGGCACAAATGGCATCCAAGCGATTGACCTCGTCGGCCGCAAACTTCGCCGAGATGGCGGGGAAGGGATGCGCGCGCTAATCAAAGACCTCGAAGATATTCACGAGCTGTCAAAAGATGGCGAAGTGGCAAATGTTTGCGAACCCGCCTTGCGAAAAGGGATAGAGACGCTCAGAACCGCAACTGATATTTTGCTCAACGCGGAAGAGCAAGACGCGCTCGCCGCCGCTACCGATTATCTCGCGCTGGTCGGAGATGTGCTCTCAGGTGCGTATCTTATTAAGGCCGCTGCCAAAGGCCGCGCCGCAGGCGACCCGCTCTCTGAAAACATGCAAATACTCGCCAATTACCACGCCCTTTCTGTAATGCCCCGCGCGGGCGCAAGGTTAGACATCATCAGAAAAGGCGCAGACCCTGTATTCGCGTTCCCAGTCGGGCAATTGGCGGATTTGTAGGCCTGCTAATAGCCCACCTCCATACCGTTATGTGAGGCCGAATCTAGGGCCTTGCGTTGTCGTGGCTCAAGGTTACTATATCTCGAATTCACTCAGGGAGAGAGATAATGGAAAATGATGCTGTTGAGACGGTAACAAAGGCCGCCGACTTTTTATCAATAGAAAATTTGATGCATTGGGGCGGTGTTGCAGCACCTTATGCAATTAAAGTTCTGTTGGCCTTATTGATTTTATGGATTGGGTCAAAAATTGCCCGTTGGTTGGGCAATAAAGTCCGAAAAAATGTTGTCAAAGCGCCTAATGTCGATGAAACGCTCGCGAAATTCATTGGTTCAATGGTACGCTATGCCGTCATGGCGATGGTTTTCATTGCCGCAATTGGTCAAGTTGGTGTTCAAACGGCATCACTTGTTGCTATCTTCGGTGCGGCGGGCCTTGCGATTGGTCTCGCACTGCAAGGGACACTGTCTAACGTCGCAGCAGGCGCCATGCTCATGCTGTTCCGTCCGTTTAAAATCGGCGACTTTGTGAGTATTACGGGTGAAGAAGGCGTTGTCACTGACATGAGCATCTTCACTACAGAAATCACGACGGTCGATCATGTCCAAGTCATAATTGGTAATGGCGAAGTTTGGGGGTCAACAATTCAAAACCTCACCTCCAAAGGTATTCGCCGCGTCGATAATAATTTTGGTATCGACTATGACGATAATATCGATAAAGCGTTTGACGTCATCAAATCAACTGCCGCCTCGCATCCCAAAGTGCTGACCGAGCCTGCAGAGCCTTGGGCTAAAGTTATTGGACTTGGCGAAAGTTCTGTAGATATTCAAAGCCGCGTGTGGTGTAACTCTGAAGATTACTGGGACGTGATGTTTGATTTAAACAAAATGGTCAAAGAAGCCTTTGACCAGAACGGTATCTCAATTCCGTATCCGATCAGCGTGGAGCTGGAATCAAAATAAAAACCGAAAGAACATTTCTTTTGCAAATGCCAATAAAAGACCCGCCTTGTCGCGGGTCTTTTCACGTTCTATATCCTTATTCTAATCAATTAAGGCTCCTTCCATGTCTGCACAAAACACCATCCGCCGTATCACGGCCCCGCAAATCACGGCGCGTAAGGGTGGGGAGCCTATTGTTTGCCTCACGGCTTATGACGCGCCGACGGCGGCGGTGCTGGACGAGCATTGCGATCTTATCTTGGTCGGCGATAGTGTCGGCATGGTAGTGCATGGCCTCACGACGACGGTGGGTGTGACGTTGGATATGATGATACTGCACGGGCAAGCGGTTATGCGGGGCTCGCACCGCGCGCTTGTCGTCGTGGATTTGCCTTTTGGGAGCTATGAAGACAGTCCCGAAACGGCTTTCCGTAATGCCTCGCGCGTGATGATGGAGACGGGGTGTCAGGCGGTCAAGATTGAGAGCGGGTCCTACGCGGC
>CALLME010000091.1 GCA_938007945.1 uncultured Caulobacterales bacterium | reverse complement strand
AAATATGGACGAAGCCCTCGCAGCGTTATCCGAAATGGGCGGCGTGAAAACGGACAGCTCCCCAATTGGCATTCGCTTTAAACCGCGCGACGGCGACGGACGCTTGCCCAATGTGCAGATTGAGAAAATTTTCCAAACGGGTGGCGTAGAAATCCAAGACGAAGGTAGTCAAATTGTCAGCCTTTTGGTCAACGCGCAGCCAGGCGACCAAATACTAGATTACTGCGCAGGTGGGGGCGGGAAATCTTTGGCTCTAGCCGCCGATATGAACAATGAAGGCGCAGTCCATGCCTTTGATATTGATAAGCGCCGTCTTTCGCCGCTTTATCAACGTGCGATGCGGGCAGGGGCCGATATCATAAACGTGGTCGAGCCGCCCTCAACAAATCTACAGCCCCAATTTGGCAAGATGGACAAAGTCCTCATCGACGCGCCGTGTTCTGGCGTCGGGACGTGGCGTCGCAAGCCCGATGCGAAATGGCGTTTATCCGAAGACAACCTGAATACGCGTTATAAAGAGCAGCGCACCGTCTTAGCGGGCGCAAAGAATTTCGTGAAACCTGGTGGGCTGCTGTTTTATGTGACGTGCTCTATGCTCGCTGAAGAAAACGAAGGACAGATTTATCCGTTTCTAGAAAAAAATCCCGAGTTTACCTTGTTGTCTGCGGGGGAAGTCTATGAAGAAAAAGTCGGCACGGAAGCACCAAAGCCGTGGTCAGAAGATGGCTGCTCCTTGACCCTAACACCCGCCTCAACAAACACCGATGGGTTTTATTTTGCTGTGATGGAAAGAAAGAACGACTAATGAATGATACGTCTCTCAACACGGCTGAAAGCCACGAGCATCTGCTGATTATCGATTTTGGCTCACAGGTCACGCAGTTGATTGCGCGCCGTGTTCGCGAAAGCGGAGTTTACTGTGAAGTACATCCCTATAATCGCGTCGATGCCAATATGCTTGAGGCTTATAACCCCAAAGCCATTATTCTTTCAGGGGGCCCGAGCAGTGTGGTTGATGCGGGCAGTCCGCGTGCAGATGAGGCTGTATTCAAGCTCGGCGTGCCCATTCTTGGTATTTGCTACGGACAGCAGACTATGATGCAGCAACTGGGCGGCAATGTTGAGAAAGGTGAAAGCGGCGAGTTTGGTCGCGCCTTTATCAAGCCGATTGCAGACACAATCTTATTCAAAGACATGTTTGACGTGGGTCACGACGGCGAGGAAGAAGTTTGGATGAGCCATGGTGATCATGTCGCGAAAATGGCGGAGGGCTTTGATGTGCTCGCCACGAGCCCTGGCGCACCTTATGCGGTCATTGGCGACACTTCGCGCCATTTTTACGGCACGCAATTCCACCCTGAAGTAGTACACACGCCGCGCGGAAAACAGATGCTGCGCAATTTTACCCACGAAATTTCCGGCTTCAAGGGCGACTGGTCTATGGCCGCGTTTAAGGACGAGGCGATTGCGGCCGTGCGCAAGCAAGTTGGCGACGGCAAAGTAATTTGCGGACTTTCTGGCGGTGTTGACAGCTCAGTCGTGGCTGTGCTTCTGCACGAAGCAATTGGTGATCAACTTACCTGCGTTTACGTCGATACGGGCATGATGCGTAAAGGCGAAAGTGAGCAGGTGGTGAGCCTGTTTAAAGAGCATTACGATATGAATTTCGTCCACGTCGATGCTGGGGATGAATTCCTCGATTTACTCGATGGCGTGTCTGATCCTGAGAAGAAACGTAAAATTATAGGCGGGACATTTATTGATATTTTTGAACGTGAAGCCAAAGCCATTGGGGGCGCAAACTTTCTTGCGCAGGGCACGCTTTATCCTGATGTGATTGAATCGGTGTCGTTTGACGGCGGGCCGTCCGTGACAATTAAGTCCCATCACAATGTCGGTGGCTTGCCCGCGCGCATGAAGATGGAGCTTGTCGAGCCTTTGCGCGAACTTTTCAAAGATGAGGTAAGGGCGCTAGGGCGTGAACTTGGCCTGCATAAAGACTTTGTTGAGCGTCACCCCTTCCCAGGGCCCGGCCTCGCTATTCGCTGCCCCGGCACTATCACACGTGAGCGTCTGGACGTGCTACGAGAGGCTGACGCCATCTATCTTGACCAAATTCGCAAGCATGGGCTTTACAATAAAATCTGGCAGGCTTTTGCCGTAATTCTGCCTGTACAAACTGTGGGCGTAATGGGCGATAGCCGAACTTATGAGAATGTGCTGGCTCTACGCGCAGTGACTTCGACAGATGGCATGACGGCCGATTATTACCCTTACAGTCATGAGTTTCTAGGGGAAACCGCGACGCGTATCATCAATGAGGTGCGCGGCGTCAACCGTGTTGTTTATGACGTGACGTCGAAACCGCCTGGTACTATTGAATGGGAATAAGCGGTACGAAAATTGCTAATTCGACTATTGGAAATTTTTCATAACCTTCCGGCCAAGGTTTATTTTGTGTCGAAAAAATAAAAAGATTTTAATTATGAACCAGTTTATTGATATCGACTTGTTTGTTTCTCAAAATATCACGAAACGTTCAAAGAGCTATTTTAGAGATGACATTGCGCGTAATTCTGCAGAGCTTAAGGAAAAAATTAGCGGCAAGTCAGTTTTGGTAATAGGTGGTGCGGGAACAATAGGCTCGTCATATATTAAAGCCATCTTGCCGTTTAATCCAGCGGCACTCACGGTCGTTGACTATAGTGAAAACGGTCTCACAGAACTCACACGGGATTTAAGAAGTACAAAAAATCTAGTTATACCACCGCATTATATTACATACCCTTTTGATTTCGGAGGTGAAGTTTTCACGAGACTGTTTCAAAAGCAACGCTTTGATATAGTGGCATGTTTTGCCGCCCACAAACATGTTCGAAGTGAAAAAGATCCCTTGGCTATTGAGGCTATGATCAGAAATAATGTTTTTAATACCAAGACACTTCTAGACCTAGCTTTACAGCAAAAGCCTGACCATCTCTTTTCAGTTTCAACCGATAAAGCGGCTAATCCAGTCAATGTTATGGGCGCAAGCAAAAAAATAATGGAGAAAGTCTTGCTCGCATATGCGGACGATTTGAAAATTACAACAGCTCGTTTCGCTAACGTTGCCTTCTCCAATGGCAGTCTATTATATGGATTTATTCAGCGTATCATGAAACGACAGCCATTATCTGCGCCGTCCGATGTGAAACGCTACTTTGTTTCTCCTGAAGAGTCAGGAGAACTTTGTATGCTCGCCTGTTTTTTAGGACATTCAAAAGACATTTTCTTTCCTAAACTCGGAGAAGATCAGATGATGACGTTCTCGGAAATTGCGGAAGCATTTCTTAGAGATATTGGACTTACGCCTGATTATTGTAATAGCGAAGAAGAGGCCAAAGAAAAATCTGAACGCTGGCAACCCTTGGATAAATCATATCCTGTTTACTTCTTTAAAACTGAAACTTCTGGCGAGAAAATGTATGAGGAGTTTTACACGCCGCATGACGATCTCGACATGACAACGTTCAATTCCCTTGGCGTAATAAAAAATTCAGAGGTGAATAGTATTAGTGATGTTGAGGCTATGCTCGCTAAGTTTGAAATGCTTTTCAGTCGCAATGATATTGAGAAGAAAGCAATTATCAAATTACTCGCTGACTTTTTACCAGATTTCCAACATATTGAGACTGGGCAGACGCTTGATTCCAAAATGTAGAATTCATGTATAAATATTCGAAAAGGTTTATCGATATTACAATCGCAGCTTTGGTGTTGATTGTATGTCTCCCGCTCCTCTTGCCAATTGTTCTCTTACTTAAGATTACAGGGGAGGGGCATATTTTTTATTTCCAAAAACGCGTCGGGTACAAAAACACCTATTTCTCAATTTGGAAGTTTGCGACTATGCTGAAAGACAGTCCGAATATGAAATCTGGCACCATAACCCTTAAGAATGACACACGGGTAACGCCTGTTGGGCGATTTCTTCGAAAAACTAAGCTTAATGAAGTTCCTCAAATTATCAATGTCTTAAAAGGCGATATGAGTCTGGTCGGTCCACGCCCCGTGGATGAAAAGGCGTTCAATATGTATGCGCAAGACATAAAAGATACAATATATAACGTAAAACCTGGCATTACTGGTGTCGGCTCTATTGTGTTTCGTGATGAAGAGAGCATTATTTCTAGCGCCCAAACCGCCCCTCATGTCTTCATGGAGGACGTTATTGCCCCCCATAAGGGAGAGTTAGAATTATGGTATCAACAACATGCTTCTATCCGGACCGATATTTTGCTTATTTTATTAACGGCATGGGTAATTTTTTTCCCAAAAAGTAAGCTTCACTATAAAATTTTCAAAACACTTCCACGAAGAATTTAGGAACTACGTAAACCTCACGCGGATTGGCTCCAAGCCTTCTATGCCACCCGATAGCTCATCACCGGCTATAACAGGGCCAACGCCTGCGGGCGTGCCTGTATAAATGAGGTCGCCCGCCTGCAAATCCATATCTGCGCGTAGCTGTGCGATAATCTCGTCCACGGACCAAATCATTTGCGACAAAGCGGCAGATTGAACGATATCGCCATTTTTGCGCAGCACGATATGCGCGTTGTCGAGATTTACTTTACTGGCGAGCGTGAAATCAGAGCAGGGCGCGCTTTGGCTAAAGTTCTTGGCCCGTGCCCACGGACCGCCCTTAGATTTCGCCGCTGACTGCAAATCGCGCCGCGTC
>CALLME010000090.1 GCA_938007945.1 uncultured Caulobacterales bacterium | reverse complement strand
TGCGCCGCCGTCAGCGGCAAGTTGCGAACCGCCATTAAAGCCGAACCAACCCACCCAAAGCATAGACGCGCCAATCATCACGACCGCTGGACGGTGCGGAACAGAAAGCTCATTAGGGAAGCCTTTGCGCTTGCCAAGAAGGAGGACGTAAACAAGAGCTGAAATACCTGCTGTTGCGTGAACCACGAGGCCACCCGCAAAATCGACGACGCCGTCATTGAGGTTTGCGAGCCAACCGTCGCCCCAAATCCAGTGACAGACAGGCGCGTAAACGAACAAAAGCCAAAGCGTTGTAAAGATGAGCACAGGCAGAAACTTGACGCGTTCCACAAATGCGCCAACAATTAAGCCAGGTGTGATAATCGCAAATGTCATTTGAAAGGCAAGAAAAACCGATTCAGGAATAGTGCCCGAAACCGCGTCGCGCTCAAGGCCACCAAGGAACAAATTATCGAGTCCACCCCACCAGCCATTCGCACCACCGAATGCTATAGAATAACCCGCCACGACCCAGACGATAGAGGCCAGCGCCGCAATGGCGTAGACCTTCATCAGGACTGAGAGATAATTTTTGGCGCGCACAAGGCCACCATAGAAAAGCGCAAGACCTGGAAGTGACATGAACAGCACAAGCGCTGTCGCCGTTAAAATCCACGCCGTGTCACCTGCCGACACGCTCGCCTCTTGTGAGTAAGCCATGGGCGCCATCGCCATCGCCAAAAATACGGGCAAAGCCGCCCGCTTAAATAATGAAGTCATCGCTAATCCCCTAGCCGTGATAATATGCGATTTTAGACAATCGCTGATATCGCGAGATAGCATTTACAATCTGTTGAGACATTTCGGGAAGTCGCTAGGCTGTGAGTGAAAAGTGCACGCCTAAAATTTATACGTAAAAAGCCCCGCTTTGCACAGTTTGAGTGCGCAGCGAGGCTGGTATTTAAGCATGACACGCCCAAGCCCTGGGCGTGTCATGGTCTGAGGACTATGTGTTGACGAACTCAGGATAAGACGGGATACCGACTTCTGCTTGGTCGAGGCCGACATATTCATCTTCCTCGCTCACGCGGATACCAATTGTCATCTTAATTACAAACCAGATAATAAAGCTGGCAATCATTGTGAAAGCCCCGATTGAAGCGACACCGACAAACTGTGTCACAAAGCTAGCCTCGCCATTCGACGCTGGTACGATAAGTGTCCCGAAGATACCGGCCAGCAAGTGAACAGGGATCGCGCCAACAACGTCATCAATCTTAAGCTTGTCGAGAAGCGGCACTGCGAAGACCACGATTAGACCACCGACAGAACCGATGAGGATAGCCGCAAGCGGGCTTGGCATGAGCGGTTCCGCTGTGATGGCCACAAGGCCTGCAAGCGCGCCGTTCAGGGCCATTGTGACGTCCATCTTCTTATAGATGATCTGTGTCAAGATGACCGCAGTTACGACACCGCCACACGCTGCGAGGTTTGTGTTGGCAAAGATACGTGACACATCAGCGGCGTCAGCAATTGTGCCAAAGGCGAGTTGTGACGCGCCGTTAAAGCCAAACCACCCCATCCACAGAATGAATGTCCCGAGCGTTGCGAGCGGAATTGAGCTTGCAAGCATTGGTGTGACTTTCCCGTCTTTGCCGTATTTACCCTTCCGTGCGCCAAGGAGGATAGCGCCAGCAAGCGCGGCCCAGCCACCCACAGAGTGGACAAGTGTTGAGCCCGCAAAATCAGAGAAGCCCATTTCAGAGAGCCAACCTGCGCCCCACTGCCAAGAGCCAGTGATCGGGTAAAGAATACCTGTCAGCAGCGCGACAAAGATAATGAAAGGCCAGAACTTAATACGTTCCGCCAAAGTACCTGACACAATAGAAGCCGTCGTAGCGCAGAACACCATCTGGAAGAACCAATCAGAGGCGACAGAATAATCCCCGCCTTCAGAAGCACCTGCATCTGGCCAGCTATACGCGCCGAAACTCCCAAAGAAACCGCCGTCGACACCTGTATACATCAGGTTATAACCAACCACCCAATACATCAGACCCGCGACAGAATAGAGGGTGATGTTTTTCAGACACTGCATCGACACGTTTTTCGTGCGCACGAGACCAGCCTCTAACATGGCAAAACCGGCCGCCATCCACATGACCAGCACGCCGCCGAGCAAGAATAAAAGCGTGGTGAAAATAAAATTATCATTGGCCGCATTTTGCGCCACTTGCGCGGCCAAATCCGCGTCTTGCGCGTAGGCCCCTTGTGAAAGCGCGCTGACGCCCGCAATAAGTGCGGCGCTTAAACCCAGCCGCTTATAATTGGTTTTTATAAAGGACATGAAACTCCCTTTCGTTTCTTTATATCTCGGACGGTTTGGCGTTGATTTGAAAGCTTGCCGAGTCCAAATAGAGCCTCAAGAAAGGGCCGATGCGAACACGTCCTAAATCTGTGCACGAAATTTGCTAGATTGCTGTGTTCCTGTGCAAAGACCACATGGCGAATATGATTTTTAAGATTTTGACGGCCCCGCAATGGGAAACTTTACAAGCGACTCACAGCTTCGCTGGTAGTGCAGATGATAAGCGCGACGGATTTGTGCATTTGTCAAAAGGTGCACAAGTTCAGGGCACGCTCGATAAACACTATAGCTATGCTAAGACGGGCGGCGATAATTTGGTCCTTGCGGCCTTTGACCCTGATATGCTCGGCGACGCTCTTAAATATGAAACCTCGCGCGGCGGCGAAGATTTTCCACACCTCTATGCACCGCTACCTCTCACCGCGCTAACCAATCATTGGGTCTTGCAACTGACAGATAAGAGCCACTACACAGCGCCAGAGCTGATTACGGATATGAGAAGATGAGTCTTTTTTATAAACTTAGCACAGCCGCCATGCGCACCCTCCCCGCAGAGACGGCGCATAACACCACGATTAAAGCGCTCGCCGCAGGGCTTGGCCCGCTGGCTATGGACGTACCAGGCCCTGAACTCGCAACCTCAGTTGGTGGCCTAAACCTCCCTAACCCTGTTGGGCTGGCGGCGGGGTTTGATAAAAATGCCCAAGTGCCAGACGCCATGCTGCGCGCAGGTTTTGGCTTTACCGAATGCGGTACCGTCACGCCGCGCCCTCAAACAGGTAATCCGAAACCTCGCCTGTTTCGCCTCACTGAGGACGAAGCCGTGATTAACCGCATGGGCTTTAATAATGGCGGGCTCGACCCATTTGTGAAACGCCTTGAGGCGCGCCAAAATAACCCTGGTATTGTCGGGGCTAATCTCGGCGCAAATAAAGACAGTGACGACCGCATAGCCGATTACCTCACAGGGTTGACGCGGCTCTGGGGCATACCTGACTATTTCACGATTAATATCAGCAGCCCCAACACGCCTGGCTTGCGCAAGCTCCAAGGCGCAGATGAAATGGACGCGCTCTTGGGACGTATTGCAGAAACGCGCGTAGAGTTAACAAAGGACGGTGGCGCTACACCCGTCTTTTTGAAAGTCGCCCCTGATCTGGATAGCGCGCAAATTGAACGCATTGTTGAGCAAGCACTTGAGTTTAAAATGGACGCGCTCATCGTCAGCAATACGACTATCGCAAGACCCGACATGCTGCAAAGC
>CALLME010000089.1 GCA_938007945.1 uncultured Caulobacterales bacterium | reverse complement strand
GAAGAACGCACAGTGTCAGCGGAACTTGGTAACGACTCGATTAAAGCGGGTAAGGTCGCATCCATCATTGGCCTGATTGGCGTGGCGATATTTATGTGGCTGTCTTACGGCCTTCGCTTTGGCACCATCGCCAATCTTGCTCTCACGATTAACATCATGCTGATTGCAGCCGCGCTCTCACTTCTTGGCGCGACGCTCACCTTGCCGGGGATTGCGGGGATTATCCTGACGATTGGTATGGCGGTGGATGCGAACGTGCTGATTTTTGAGCGCATTCGCGAAGAGACGTTTAATGGTCGTCCGCCTGTGAGCGCAATTGAAACGGGTTACCGTCTCTCACTAGCGCCAATTCTGGATGCCAATATCACGACATTCATTGCGGCGGCGACGCTATATCTCGTCGGCTCTGGTCCTATCCGCGGCTTCGCGGTGACCCTTGCGATTGGGATTGTGATGTCAGTCTTTACGGCTGTGATTGTCGCGCGTTTGATGACCGCCACATGGCTGCGCCGCTCGCGTCCCAAAGATTTGCCGATTTAGTGCCGGAATAGAAAAGAGATTGTCATGAAAGATATTTCCCTCATTCGGCTTTTGCCTGAGACAACAAAAGTTCCGTTTATTGAAGCGCGTAAAATCGCGGCTGTCCTGTCCGTCCTTGCGATGATAGCGTCTGTGTTTTTGTTCGCCACAAAAGGCCTGAATTACGGTATTGATTTCACGGGCGGTACAGTGATTGAGATTGATACGGGATCTGATCCAGAACCCGATGTCATTCGCGAAACTCTCACGCGTCTTGGTTATGGCGGTGGCACAGTGCAAAATATTGCGCCACCTCTCGATAGCGGTGTTGATCATGACTATGTCCGCGTCGGTATTCCGCTTCAAGAAGAGACCGAAGAAGGCGGCGCGATGGCGCAGCAAGAGGCGTTGAGGAAAGTGGTTGAAGGCCTGACCGAATCCATTGGCGAATTTAATATTCGCAACCAAGATGTCGTGGGCTCCAAAGTCTCTGGCGAGCTCCGCCAAAAAGGCATTATCGCGGTTTTGGCGGCTCTGACGCTCGTGCTGATTTACATCTGGTTTCGTTTTGAATGGCAGTTTGGCGCAGGGGCCGTGGCCGCTTTGTTCCACGACGTGCTACTGACGATTGGAGTCTTCAGCCTGACGCAAATTGAATTTAACCTGTCCATTATTGCGGCTATCCTGACCATTGTGGGGTATTCGCTCAACGATACGGTGATTGTATACGACCGAATCCGTGAGAATTTGCGCAAATATAAATCGACACTTCTGCCTGATATCCTAAATCTTTCAGTCAACGATACGCTGTCACGCACTATTATGACGTCGATGACCACACTTCTTGCGCTTGTCGCGCTTTACGTGCTCGGCGGTGACGGCCTGCGCGGTTTCTCATTCGCGATGATTTGGGGCGTGATTGTCGGAACTTATTCATCGATTTTTGTGGCCTCACCGATGTTGATGCTACTCAAGCTTAAGCGCGGCGGGAAGATTTCAGGCGAGGTGAGTACCGAGGTGAAGGCTTAATCTGCTTTTCTACCAAGGCGTCTGATACCTGATTTCCCTATAGAAAATACAGCGCGCCCCATAAGGCGCTCTGGCTCAACCGTACCCATGACGGCGCTTGGTGTTGAGTTTGGGTTATCGCCTGACAGCACGGCGCGACCCCGCGCATCAAATCCCGAAAGGCGTTTGATAATCTGCCCCAAATCAGAATGGTGACAGACATAAATAAACCCCGCACGCGGCGTGCGAGGTTTAACTGTTATCACGATGTCGCCGTCTTTGAGTGTGGGTAACATGCTGTCACCACGCACACGAAAGAGGGCCAGCATCAGCAGGCCTAGAGGTCGGGGTAAACCACGTCTACATTTGGCGCGTATGGGCAAGGTGCTGTCTTTGTCTTGACGCCTTTCATGTCCCAGAACATTTCTGAAAATTCATTGCAAAGCTCGACGAGTTTCAAGCCGTCTTCGCGGTGAAGGTCTTGCTTACAGGCTGAGCCCGCGACCATTATGCTATGCGCGAGAGCATGGGCATTTGGATGTTTCTCAAGCTTATCGCCTTTCATAAAGTCACCCCAAATGACGCGGACTTCGTGTTTTGTGTGCTCAGCCTGCTTTTCTTTCTCGGCGGTGTTACGCGCGACTTGCATAGCGAAAGCTGTCTCAGACAGACCTTTGTCTTTTAATGACAAAAGAATATCAATCTGACGCAGCGTAGACACGGCATGATACATGACTGTACGGGCGTCATAAATGCCGCATGGAATGTCACAATGGGCGTCGGCGGTTGGGATGTTTCCAAATAATTTATCTAACATTCTCAAATCTCCTAAGCGCGTTTTTTAACAAGAGCGACAGTCAGGCCGACAATGGCAATGCCAGCTACGACTGAGAATAGCGCATGTGTGGGGCTGCTGAGCCAATGACCAATATTGGCCAGAACTGACATGGAATGGTCACCCTCATGGGCGTAGGCGGGAGCCGCGAGACTGAGCGCCGCGAGTGTTAAAGCTGTCTTTTTCATGATAGTCCTCTCTTTATGAAATTATACGAGTCGCGCTATGGTAACGTCTTATTAACCATAAAGCCATTGCTAGAACGCGCTGTAAAGTGATTACGCGCCAAATCAGGATAGGGTGCTAAAAATGTTAGACGAGAGCCTAATAAAATCGCTCAAAGCCGTTGATCCTGACCGGTATCGCAGTGCGCTTTTCGCGGATAAAGAGACGCGGGCGAAATTGCTGACGCTTTACGCTTTTCATGCGGAGCTTGCCAAAGTGCCAGAGATTGTCAGCGAGCCAATGCTCGGCGAAATCCGCTATCAGTGGTGGCGCGATTGTGTCGAGGAGATTTACGCGGGTAAAGCTGTGCGAAAGCATGAAGTCGCGACGCCGCTTGCCGAGGTTTTGCGAGGCAGTGATGTGCCGCGTTTTTGGATTGACCGCCTCATAAACGGTCGCGCGCGCGACCTTGACCCGACACCTTTCGCCGATATTGACGCCGCGCGGGCCTACTGCGAGCAGACCTCTGGCGTCTTGATGCAAATCGCCGTGGGTCTTGCAGGCGGTGAGGCGGATGAGAGCGTACTAGCGGCGGGGGAGGCGTGGGGCCTCACGGGCATAGCGCGCAGTTGGTCTTATTATAC
>CALLME010000088.1 GCA_938007945.1 uncultured Caulobacterales bacterium | reverse complement strand
TAAGCGGCGTTGTTTATCAGCGCGCTCGACTAAGGCTTCTGCGAGTTTCAATTTCAATCCCCCAATTATCTTTGTGATTTAAAATTGAGTTTTTACAGGTTTCTAATGGAAAGTAAAAGGTTCACGCCTCCTCCTCTCCCTTAATTTCCATAATCAGGTCGTCTGCGGCGATTTGAGTGCCTGCTTTGGCGGCAATCTCCGTTACTGTGCCATCGATTTCGGAAAGGATTTCGTGTTGCATTTTCATGGCTTCGAGTATGGCGATTTTATCGCCTTTTTTGACAGTCTCGCCCACGCCAATTAAAATTTCGAGAAGTTGGCCATGCATCGGTGCGCGGACCGTGCCGCCGCCGCTGGCTTCCGCGCCGCTCGGGAGGCCGCCTGCGATATTGGTCAATTCATAGCTGCGCGTATCTGTGACAAGCGACAGCGCCACAGGGGAGGTGGCGGCGTAAATGAGCGTCGATTTCTGACGGTCAATAATTTGCTCAAGCTCAGTCTCTGAGAGGCGCGCGCAACTCACCTCATAGCTGTGACCGTTAAGCTCTGCGGTCAGTTGGTCCCCGCGTGAGGTGAAGGTGACGCGATGAGTAATGTCGTCAATGTCGTAGAGAAAAATAGATATGAGCGCCCCCAAACTCCCCCATCCGAGCAGTTCATTTGGCAAAGGAAGCGCAGTTTGAACGGCTGTTTCTACACTGAGGAAATATTGCGCGAGCGCGCCTTTTATGATGTCGAGCTCTGTTAAATCAGGCGCGACATATCCGTCCTCGCCGTAAGTCTCTTTGATAAAGGCTGTCGTGGCCTTGCCCATTTTAAAGGCGTCTTTCGTCAAAGCATCAATGAGGAAATCACGGTTGTTTTTCGGCCCAATCAACGCCGTCTCTGCGAGGGCTTTCTTAAGCTCAAGCAGAGCGTCATCGCGTGTCAGGCCATGGGCAATAATTTTCGCGACCATGCTGTCATAAAAGGGGGATATTTCACCGCCCGTTTCAATCCCACTGTCCACGCGCACGCCGCTTGGCGCCTGCCAGAGTGTGACGGGGCCTGTACTTGGGAGGAACTCATTTTCAGGGTCTTCGGCATAAAGCCTGACTTCTATTGCGTGACCAAACGGTTCGACATCGTCTTGCGCGATTTGCAGGACTTCGCCCTGCGCGGCTTTGATTTGCTCAGCGACTAAATCTACGCCGTAAACCATTTCTGTGACAGGGTGTTCGACTTGCAAGCGCGTGTTCATTTCAAGAAAGAAGAAATCGTGAGTATTGTCGAGTAGAAATTCTACCGTGCCCGCGCCGATATAATCGACCGCACGCGCCGTTGCGACAGCGGCCTTACCCATGCGTGCGCGTAAGGGCTCATCCATGACGGGGCAGGGGGACTCCTCAATGACTTTTTGATTACGCCTTTGCACGGAACAATCGCGCTCACCCAAGTGAATGATGTTTCCGTGCACGTCAGCGAGGACTTGAATTTCAACATGGCGCGGCGCGATGACCGCGCGCTCGATGATAAGTTCATCAGAGCCGAAAGCATTTGCCGCCTCAGACCGCGCGGCTTTAATCGCGTCTGGTAGGTCCGCCGCCTTGTGCACAAAGCGCATACCGCGTCCGCCGCCGCCCGCCGCCGCTTTCACCATCAGCGGGAAGCCAATCGCAGCGCTTTCTTTGATGAGGGTCGCATCGGACTGATTCTTGCCTTGATAACCAGGAATACAAGGCACGCCCGCCGCAATCATCGCGCGTTTGGATTTGGCTTTATCGCCCATGACATCGATGGCGTTAATCGGTGGGCCGATGTAGATAATGTCGTTATCTGCGCAGGCTTGCGCAAATGTAGCATTTTCAGAGAGGAAGCCATAACCTGGATGGATGGCATCTGCCCCAGTGTCTTTCGCGGCCTGAATAATGGTATCGATTTTGAGGTAGCTTTCCCCAACGGGCGAGGGGCCGATGTGCACGGACTTATCTGCAAAGGAGACATGGGGCGCGTCTTTGTCGGCGTCTGAGAATACGGCGACAGTTTTAATACCCATGAGTTTGCATGTGCGCATGACGCGCAGGGCAATCTCGCCGCGATTGGCAACCAGGATAGTATTGATTTTACGCATTTATTCGGTCCAACTTGGTTTGCGTTTTTCAAAAAAGCTTGCAAGGCCCTCTTTCGCTTCATCAGAACGCAGCCGCCCTGCGAAATTGTCGGCGGCTTCTTCGATGGCAACGTCACGCGTAAGTTGCGGCAAGGCAATAAGAAGCGCTTTGGTATCCGCCACAGCACCAGGTGCGCAGCGCAAAACTTGGGCCTTTATTTGAGACTCGTAATTAATCAATTCTGCTTCGGTCGCACCGACGAAATCTGCGAGACCTAATTCTTTTGATTCCGCCCCCGTAAATCGTGCGCCCGTCAGCATTAATCTCCGCGCAGTGGCATAGCCGAGCCTTTGAATAACGAAGGGTGAGATTTGCGCAGGCGAGAGACCAATCATCGTTTCGGTCATGGCGAATTTCGCGTCTGCGTGACAGATCACAACATCAGAACAGCAGATCAGCCCAAAGCCACCTGCAAGCGCAGGGCCTTCCACCAGAGAGATTGTGACTTGAGGCAAACTATTAAACGCATCTAGAAACGCCGCGACCCCGCGCGACATTTTCATCACCTCACCGTGGCTCGCCCCATTTTGAAAATCATTTTGAAACGATTTTAAATCCCCGCCTGCGCAAAAGACTTGGCCGCGTCCGCGTAATGTCACACCGCGCACCGTTCGGTCGTCGCGCAGTAGTTTAAACACCGCCATTAATTCCGCGACGGCTTCATCTGTCATAGGGTTGCGTTTTTCAGGCTGATTAAACCACAGCGTCATCCAAATCTTATCACGCTCAATTTGAATAAAATTGGTGTCGGGATAATCCATTACGCCCTCGCCACGCCAAAGCTATTGGGCCGTGTGGTACGGCTGCGCGCCTCTGCGACAGTCGAGAGGGCAAAGCCGAGCACGCGGCGCGTATTACGCGGGTCAATCACGCCGTGATCGAGCACGCGCCCAGAGGTGTAGAACGCGCTTTCCTGCTTGGTGAAAAGTTCCGTGATAAAGTCCTCTTGTTTCTGCGCGGCCTTTTCATCGACGCTCTCACCTTTGCGCGCGGCGCGAACTTCGGCGACCATGCGCATGGTCTTGGCCGCACTCGCACCCGCCATCACGCCCGTGCGCGCGTTGACCCAGCTAAAGAGAAAATCAGGCTCGAAAGCATAGCCAGACATACCGTAATTACCTGCGCCAAAACTCGCGCCGATATAAAAGGCGATCTTGGGCACGGTGATGGTCGAGATGGCTTGGATCATCTTAGAACCG
>CALLME010000087.1 GCA_938007945.1 uncultured Caulobacterales bacterium | reverse complement strand
TGCAAGTGGCGAGCGCCTCAGCGCTGACGCCTTAGAAGGCGCGCTGACCACTATCCTCGCGGGCGAAAGCAATGACGCTCAAGTCGCCGCCCTGCTCTTGGGCCTTGAAGCCGTTGGCCTGACAGCAGATGAAATCCGCGTCGGCACAGCCGTTATGCGCGCGCATATGACGCCCGTGCATATTGACTATGACGTTATTGATATCGTTGGCACAGGCGGCACGGGCTTACACACACTCTCTATCTCAACTGCAACGGCGCTTGTCTGTGCAGGTGCAGGCGCGAAGGTGGCCAAACACGGCAACCGCGCAGCCAGTAGTTTAACGGGGACGGCGGACACCCTCTCAATTCTTGGCGTAAACCTCGCCATTAGCCCTGAAAAAGCGGCAGAATGTGTGGACAAAGCTGGCGTTGGCTTTCTTTTCGCGCCCAACCATCACCCCGCCATGCGCCATGTTGGTCCGGCTCGCAAAGCGCTTGGCATCCGCACACTCTTCAACCTCCTCGGCCCAATGAGTAATCCAGCTGGCGCGAGACGTATGCTGCTCGGCGTGGCAGAAGATCGTTTTCGCCGCCCCATGGCCGAAGCACTGGATGATTTGGGCGCGGAGTATATTTGGGTCGTGCACGGCGAAGACGGACTAGATGAAATCACAACAACAGGCACTACGCATGTGACAGAAGTCAAAAATGGCGCGCTGCGGGACTTTACCGTTTCGCCTCAGAGCTATGGTTTTGACCTTACAACAATTGAATCCTTGCGCGGAGGAGAGCCTGCGCAGAATGCTCTGGCTTTGACAGAACTTCTTGGTGCGCAGCATTCCGCCTACCGCGATATCGTGCTGCTCAATAGTGGCGCGGCTTTGATGATTGCGGGGCTCGCAGATGATATCCCGAGCGGTATAGATATGGCGGCCGTGTCCATTGATAGTGGCAAAGCCCGCAAAGCCCTCCACAAACTCATTGAGGTGTCCAATGGCTAGTTTGATGGACGCACCAGACGTGCTCAAAAAAATCGCAGCTTATAAAGCGGACGAAGTGGCTGCGCTTAAGGCGCGCACCTCTATTTCAGAGCTACGCAGTTACAGCGAACGCCTACCCGCCCCACGTGGATTTACGGAGGCTTTAGCGCGCACAGCTAAGGTAAGCCCTGCCCTCATCGCGGAAGTTAAAAAAGCCAGCCCGTCCAAAGGGCTCATCCGTACGGATTTCGATCCTGTGAACATTGCATTGTCATATGAGCGCGGCGGTGCGGTTTGTCTGTCTGTCCTCACCGACGGCCCAGGCTTTCAAGGTAGCAACACGATTTTTGACCATGTCCGTAAGGCCTCACCTCTCCCGCTGCTACGCAAAGACTTTATGCTCGAGCCCATCCAAATCGCTGAATCGCGCGCCCTCGGCGCGGATTGCGTGCTCATTATCATGGGCATGATTGATGACCGAACGGCACGTGCCTTGATGCGAGAAGCGGCGCGCCTCGGCATGGACGCCCTCGTAGAAACACATGACGCGTCTGAGATGGCCCGTGCCGTGGCACTTGGCGCAACGCTCATCGGCATTAATAATCGTGACCTGCGGACGTTCCACACCACGCTCGTCACTTTCGCAGAACTTGCCCCGAATGCGCCCAGAAATGCATTCCTCGTGGCAGAAAGCGGCATTTTCACATCTGATGACGTGCTAAGTCTCACAGAAAAAGGCGCGCAGGCGTTTCTGGTGGGGGAAAGTTTGATGCGTCAAGACGATGTGACGGAGGCAACCGAGCAGTTAATTGGGAAGCGTGCCGATAAATAGAATAAATGCGACAAAGCTGATAGGTATCATCGAATAAATCGCGAGAAGTAATAGCCAAGCTTTAGCTTTTAATCGCCTTACAATGGCATCTTGCTTGGCCAATTTATATTCTTTTTTTGCCTCATCTGTCTTCCTGCGCGTAAAAATAATGCTGAGAAGAAGGCGCTTTCTAATAACCCTGTGATCTTTTTCCGCGCCCAGAGCATAGGGGTTGTCTTTGTAAACCGCTGGATAATGGGATTTTAGATGCGAAATATATCTTTGTTCAGTTTTCATACTCGTCATCATTGGGGTCTAAAAAGCACCCATTAATAGTACCATAAAGCTAAGAAAATAGATAATAGCGAGCATAGGTTGACGATAACCATTGTAAAGTTAGTTGACAATCCGTCGGAACATTGCCAGAACAGATTCGCATGTTGCTGTTTTGTTTCGCGCGGGTGGTTCGCGGCGATAAGGACAGCACACATATTTGGAGTGCTGATATGCTAACGCAAAAACAAAAAGACCTACTTCTTTTAATCGATAAGAAAATTAAGTCGCAAGGCGTTCCGCCGAGCTATGACGAAATGAAGGATGCTTTGGGCCTTGCGTCAAAATCAGGTATTCACCGCCTTATCACGGCGCTCGAAGAACGCGGATTTATCCGCCGCCTGCCTAATAAAGCGCGCGCACTTGAGGTGCTGAAATTGCCGCAAGATAGTGTGCAGCGTCCTGTAGCGCACCCGGCCCCTGCAAATGATGAATACGCAATCCCATTTGTCGGAAAAATCGCCGCGGGTAATCCGATTGCGGCGCTGGAAGACAGCTATAATACAATTGCAGTCCCGCCAAATATGATGGGCCCAGACCATTTCGCGCTCGAAATTGAGGGCGAGTCGATGATTAACGCTGGTATTCTCGACGGCGACATCGTGATTGTCCGCAAAGCCAATACGGCGCGTAATAATCAAATCGTTGTCGCCCTCGTTGACCAAGAAGAAGCGACGCTGAAGCGCCTTTACAAATCGTCGCAAGGTGTTGAACTCATTGCAGAAAACCCTGACTTCCCAACACGCACATTCGGACCAGACCGCGTAGAGGTTCAAGGCATACTCGTTGGGCTCGTGCGTAAATACCACTAGTTTTCTTAGAAGGCATTTGAGCTAGGGCGCATCGTTTAGGCCGTCAAAATTTAATCGCGCCGATAGGTTCTCACCCCCCAAGGCCGTGTTTGACGAGTTTTGGGAATGGCTTGCACAGTTTTTATAGTCTTGCCTCCGAGGTAAATGTCATAGGCTCCGTTTGTTTTTAGCTCTTTCGGGCCAATTACTTGCGCTTTACAGCCGCGCTTTGCGACAGGACCTGCATCACGCTCAGTCAGGATTATAAGGTCTGAGTATCGACATTCCTCTGGAACTTCAGACGGATGGCTCACAATGGAGACGCTATTACCGCTAAGCTCTAATCGACAGGCCAGCGCATCACATAATGCAAGCGTATCGGCATAGCTTTGTGTTTCAACCTCCGCGACCCCTGCCCGTCGTGTGAATTGCTCGCGGCCATAGCGGTCTGCGCGGTTAGAACCGACATAAAGCGTGTTTCGCGCCTCACTGTCCCAAATCGCAATCCGGCCATCATCAGAGACACGCATATCTGGTGTGGGGTTCAGCGCCCACGCGATGAGGCAAACGGCAAACACAGCTAAGCTCATCAGTTTCAACGATTTTTCGCCAAGGCACAGCCACAAGAACCCAAGGCTATAAATAGCGACAACCCAACTCGGTGGCGACTTAATATGCACCATTGCACTTGACCATCCTGCAACCCATTCTGCCACCCACAGCAAAAGCGAAAGTGACGCGCCCATCACTTGCAATGGTGCCCACTCAAGACCAAAGGGCATGGCTATAAGAGTGGCGAGGGCCGCGGGCATAACGGCAAATGTAAAAATCGGCATGGCGAGCAAATTCCCGATAAATCCGTAGCTTGCCATGCGGTTAAAATGCATCACGGCATAGGCGGCTGTCGCCGTACCCGCGACGAAGCTCGTAATAGAGAGTGTAGCCAAGCCCGTCGTGAACCGCGACCCTATCGTGCGCCGTTCATATAGCGGACCTTGCCAATTACGGTAGACAATCACGAGCGCAATCACGGCGGCGAATGACATTTGAAATCCTGCTGATATAAGGGCTTCGGGATGCAGCGTAAGGGTGATAAGCGCCGCTATTGAGACTGACCGGATAGAGAAGGCTCTCCTGTCCAAAATGACTGCTAAGAACACAATCAGCGCCATAATATATGCGCGCTGAGTTGCCACGGATCCGCCTGACAAAATGAGATATCCCGTAGCCGATAGCGCGCCAATCACCGCTGCAAATTTACGCATATCATATCGCCGCGCGAGCGGACCAATCATAGCAAGGAACAGACTTGAAAGTGCGTAAGCCCCACCCGCGAGCAGCCCCATATGCAGCCCAGAAATCGCAAGCACATGGGCCAGCCCTGCTGCGCGCAGTGCGTCAGTTTGCGCGTCGGGTATATAACTCCTGATCCCTGTTAACAAAGCGACTTGCAGACCCGCTGTCGCCTCTGGGGCTTGGACGCGGATACGCTCGGCGAGGCCATAACGAAAACGGGCAATGCGGCGCGATTGCGATTCTTGCCAATGCCGACTCTCAAGGATGACAGCTTCGGGCGCAGAAGTCGAAAATCCATAGGCGCTTATGCGCGAGAAATAGGCTGCGCGTGCGGGGTCGTATCCGCCAGGCACCACAGGGCCAGGCGGGGCGCTAAGTATAGCTTGAAGCTGAACCCCCTGCCCGACTTGCCCAATGTTGGAATTTTCGCCACGCTTATTAATTTTAATCCGCACAGAATGAACAGATTCAGGCGCGCTTCGGCCTTCGATTTCGTGCACGCGAATTCGCCACCGAATACCATTGCCAGATCGCTCCTGCGCCTCAACCCATCCCGTGACAGTATAAAAACCTTCATCAAGAAACGGCGTGTTTACAGCCTTGCTATGCCAAGTCGCGCGGGTGAGACCGAGGCTCGCAAATATGACGAGAAGAAGTAGTAAAGACTGCCACTGCCATTTCGTTGCAATCATCCAAGCCAGCAAGCCCGCCGCAGAAATGGCACCGCAAACCGCTAGGTTTGGCTCAAATGGGAATGCAAAATAAAGTCCGCATCCGATTGCGAATGCCGCCACAGCCCAATCCGCCGTTTTAGGAATATCGGCGATATGAGACGGCACCGCCTGCCACCACCGACGCGCGCGCTCGGAGGCGTCTTGTGCGTCCGCATAACCGACCACAGCGAGGTCCCAAGGGGTCGCCGTATCTACGTTTTTGACCACGCTAAAATCTTGTTTTTCTCTGTTAATTTCCAGCCTCTTATGAGATAGAGACGCCACGCTATCAGAGATGCTCGCGTTACGCAGCAAAAAATGAGATTACCCTTTATGAGTGCACAAAAGCCTGCCCAAAATATTGTCACACGATTTGCTCCCTCCCCGACAGGCTTTTTGCATATTGGCGGCGCGCGCACGGCTCTGTTTAATTATTATTTTACGAAGCATATGGCGGGGCTAGGCCATGACGCGCGCTTTCGCCTTCGCATTGAGGATACGGATAAAGCGCGCTCTACTGATGAGGCGACACAAGCCATACTCGACGGACTTGATTGGCTTGGGCTGAAATTTGATGATGAGATAGTGTATCAGAGCCAGCGAGCCGACGCCCATGTCGCAGCGGCGCACACGCTACTCGAAGATGGCAAAGCCTATAAATGTTACTGCACACCAGAGGAGCTTGAGACCATACGCGCGTCGCGCGAGACGGCATTTCGGTCCCCTTGGCGGGATAAAGCTGACACCTCTGAACGACCATATACGGTGCGTTTCAGAGTGCCCGACGGTGAGACAAAAATCACGGATCATGTGCAGGGCGAAATCACGTGGCAGAATGAT
>CALLME010000086.1 GCA_938007945.1 uncultured Caulobacterales bacterium | reverse complement strand
GATGTTGCGAAAGCAGGAAAGAGCAGAAACTCAACAAGGCAGATGATAAATAACACCATAGAAAAAGCGTGATTTATAATCGCAGCGCGCCCCGTGCCTGTGGATTTGAGCAGTTCAAAAAACAACATGAGGAGCGAGACGGCAATTAAGGCATGGCCTGGTGTAATGGCCCAAGACGTCCCTGATGTCATTGGAACAAAAAATGTGTCCGCATCCATACGCGCGCGCACGGCGTCCACACTACTAAACTTCGCGCCGCCCCAAGCGATGACATTGTAAATCAAAACAGGTAAAGTGAGCAGAGGAAAGACAGTAAAAACGCGAAACATATATCCCTCCCTGCCCTGTAAATACCCTCGCGCACAAAGCCAGCGGATACCCGAATCAAATGTCTTAACGAAAGCTAAAGAAAAAGCCTTATCAAGATATTAACAAAGTGCAGAGGTGGGCCTCTTTGGAGGCATTAAACTTCGTCCCAGCCCTCGGGATTTCGTGCACGATTATTGAGCCACATGACGCCGCGCAAATCCGCGATAGAAACAATCAATCGACCAAAATTTGTATATTTCGAGACGCCAAATTCACGCGAACGGTGATTGACGTCCATAAATTCTGTCGCGTAACCCTCACGGAGCATCAACGCGGGAATATAGCGGTGGATGTGATCAAAATAGGGAAGACGCAAAAAAGCCTCACGCCCAAAAACTTTAATCCCACAGCCCGTGTCATCGGCCTCATCTTTCAATAACCGTTTGCGCACGCCATTACCAAATCGGGAGGCGATTTTTTTCGCAGCACTATCAATGCGTTTCGCGCGCCGTCCCCCGACCAGCTCGAGATTTTCTGGCGCGTCTGCTCGCGTCAGCTGCGCATACATGGACGGCAAATCAGCGGGGTCGTTTTGCCCGTCCCCGTCAAGTGTCCCAATGACCTCCGCGCGCGCCGCCAAAATCCCCGTGCGCACGGAACGCGATTGCCCTGCATTAGCGCGGTGGGAGAGTACGCGCAAAGCAGGAAACTTCGACTTCAAATTTTGCAATACAGACTCGGTTGCGTCCGTACTGCAATCATTGACGAAAATCATCTCATATGCCTCACCTTGAAAGGCGGAGGCAATTTCACCGACAAGTTTAGCGACGTTTTCAGCCTCATTATAAACGGGCACAACGACAGAGATTTTAGGTGTAGTTTTCATGGCGCTGCTATGGCCTGTTGCGCCCAATCTGGCAAATGAGAATTGCGTAAGACTATTCACATCAAGTTGCAAAAGACTTTGCCGCTAGCGAAGTTTCAGCTATGGGAGCGCTATGAGTGGGTCTAAAGATGACAGCATAAATGCGATCGAAGATACGGATAGTCTTGGGTCAGATATCCGCTCAACCGCACATGAGCGCGACTCCTTAAAGTCCGAGACGCCGCGCGTCATGAAAGCCCCAAAAAAACGCTCGCATATCTTTCATATTATCTGCCTTACACTCTTAATGCTTGTGATGGCCTTGCCCGGCATTGCCAACCTCCCCGTCATTGACCGAGATGAGGCGCGCTATGCCACGGCAAGCGTGCAAATGGCTGAGAGCGGTGACCTTGTCTCTATCCGCTTCCAAGATGAGGCCCGAAATAAAAAACCCGCGGGCGCTTACTGGGCGCAAACGGCTATGATTAAGCTGTTTGCGGATGAAGGTGAACGCAAGATTTGGGCGCAACGCCTCCCGTCTGTGTTGGGCGCACTCATCGCTGTGCTCGCAACCTATTGGGCGGGCATCCCGATGATAGGGCGGCGCGGGTCCTTCATTGGCGCAGGGGTTTTGGCGCTCTCTGGACTGCTCGTTTTTGAAGCACATATGGCGAAAACGGACGCGCTCTTGCTTGCTACCGCGGCTTTAGTTTTTGTCAGTTTCGCCCATCTCCGACAAGGCGGCGGGCGATTCTTTGCGCTTCTTTTTTGGGCTGCCATTGGTGTTGGGATTATGATTAAAGGCCCTGTAGTGCCAGCACTGGCCGTGCTGACATTGCTCTCGCTTTGGATATGGGAACGCGGCGAAGACGGACCATCATGGATGCGAGGGCTTTGGTTTTGGCCAGGGCCAATTCTTTGCTTACTTATAATATTGCCGTGGTCAATCCTCATTTGGCAGGCCACAGAGGGACAGTTTTTTAGTGACGCACTTGGCGGAGATTTCGGCTCAAAACTCATAGGCGCGCAGGAAAAACACGGTGGTCCGCCTGGCTATTATTTATCACTTCTCTCCATACTTTTCTGGCCCGGTACGCTTTTTTTACTGGCTGGCTTTGCCTTTGCGGTGCGCTCTGTGAACGGCAGTAAAGGCTCAGTAAATCCCGTCGTCCGCGCCATGCGTCTGGCGCTCTGTTTTGCGCTTCCCTATTGGGCCATAATCGAACTGGTACCGACTAAACTCCCTAATTATCTTCTGCCGATATTACCGGCGCTTGCGATTATGACGGGCGGCGCAGTACTCACCTTATTGAGTGTGCGCGAATTTAAAGTGACGCGTATTCTCAGCGCGCTTTTATTTATCATCGCGGGCCTTACAATTATGGGCGCAGCGCTCTTGGGGGAGTCAGTTTATGGCCCTGCCTCGCTTTGGACTTATGGTTGGGGCGCGCTAGCTGTTGTGCTTATTTTCATAGCGGGCGGCGCAGTGATGTTTTCCAAAACAAAACTTGGGATCACTATGGGCGTCTTATCCGCGATTTTAATTAGCCCCATAGTTTATCAAGTGCTGCTGCCCTCTCTCTCTGAAGTCCGCCTTGCCGACCGCGTCGTGAGCGAGATGCGCGCGCAAAATGTAAAACTACCGCGGGAGGGCGGCCCCTTAGTACTCGCGCCTAATTTCACAGAGCCGAGCCTCGTCTATCATTTGGGGACAGAGATACGATTAGGCGATCAAATTAAGCTCGACAACCGTGTGAGAGAGGGCACCGTAATCATTACGGACGTCGCTCGCCCTGACGCTATGGATTTCGACACGCGCGTGACAGA
>CALLME010000085.1 GCA_938007945.1 uncultured Caulobacterales bacterium | reverse complement strand
AGTTCTTTTGCTTCGAGGATAGTTAGACCCATCAGCTCATCAGCTAGCTTTTTTACATCAGCCATTTTAGTTTCCTTTAGTTTTTAGTTCAGTTCGATTTGCGAGAATGTAGTGTGTTGACTTAAGCCGCTGCACGTTCTTCGATCACTGCGATAGCACCAGATAGCGCTTCGCCTTGTGACATCAGACGACGTGTAACTTCGGATGCCTGACCCAGCAAACGCTGCGCCGCCATACCGATAAGCTCTTCGCGTGATGGTAGCTTTGACAAAGCCTCAATACCTGAGACGTCAAAGACTTCCTCACCCATGAAACCGCCTTTAATATTGAAGGACTTATTGTCCTTGGCGAATTCCACGGCCACCTTTGGCGCGCTGATCATGTCTTCAGCCCAGGCGATAGCCACAGGTCCTGTCAACATAGCGCCGGCAGCTTCAGCTGGACGGCCCTTCAACGCGATTTTAGCGAGACGATTATTTACAACACGAACCGTTGCGCCTTGCTCTCTGAGCTTGGCCCGAAGGTCCTCCATTTCCGCAACAGTCATGCCTGAATACTCAGCCATAACCACGGATCCGGACTCGTCAAAAATGCCTTCCAGCAATTTTACCGTTTCCGCTTTTTGATTGCGATCCATTGCGGTCTCCCTGTTGTGACCCTCACACCATGCGAAGGTCTTCCAAGTTGCGCCGCCCAATTGCTCAGACGCCGCGTTTCTGTCCCCCGTAAAGGGCAGGGCTCGAACTGAATTAATGCCGCTCGATAAATCGAGGTCAAATCATCAGTGCTCACTCTGTCTGCGCTGGACTTACGTTAGCGGTTTGAAAAACCGCATACACCAGTGGTCTTGGACAGAACCAAGTGAAGCAAGCCTCACTCAGCACATCGCGAAGCGCTTTGGGCGCTCCGCAAATTCTTTATTCAGCCAGCTTACGCCGCTGTGTCGATTTTCACGCCCGGGCCCATTGTGGAGCTGATCGTGATACGTTTGATATATGTCCCTTTGGCACCTGTTGGGCGCGCCTTACGAATATCATCGATTAAGGCTTGGACATTTTGCTCAAGCTTAGGCTGGGTAAAGCTCGCCTTACCCACACCGACGTGGACAATGCCAGATTTCTCAGCACGAAACTCAACCGCACCGCCTTTGGCGTCATTAACGGCTTTCGTCACATCCATCGTCACCGTCCCAACCTTTGGATTAGGCATCATGCCTTTAGGGCCGAGCACTTTACCGAGACGACCCACAAGTGGCATCATGTCAGGCGTTGCGATGACCTTCTCAAACGGCATATCGCCGTTTTGGATTTGCTCCATAAGGTCTTCAGCACCGACAACATCAGCACCAGCTGCGCGGGCCTCGTCAGCCTTGGCGTCTTTTGCAAAAACAGCAACGCGGACGCTACGACCTGTGCCATTTGGGAGGTTACATACACCGCGCACCATTTGGTCAGCGTGGCGCGGGTCAACACCCAGATTAATCGCAAGCTCTATTGTTTCATCAAACTTAGCCGTTGCATTTGCTTTCACTGTTTTCACAGCATCAGAGACGTTCATCACTGCATCTTTTTCATAAGAGGCGCGCGCCGCTGCAATACGTTTTCCTTGTTTTGCCATGATACTAGTCCTTCACCTCAAAACCCATTGAACGGGCAGAACCCGCAATGATAAGCGCACCTGCATCGAGGTCATTGGCTGTCAAATCAGCCATTTTCATCTCAGCGATTTCGCGGCACTGCTTCATTGTAATTGTTGCAGCCACTTCGCGCCCCGGATGGTTAGCCCCAGACTTAAGGTTAGCCGCCTTCTTAAGGTAATAAGAGGCAGGCGCTGTCTTTGTCACAAATGTGAAAGACTTATCGCCGTAAACCGTAATGATTGTCGGTGTCGGGACGCCGCGCTCAATGTTTTCCGTTTTGGCGTTAAATGCCTTTGTAAATTCCATAATATTCACGCCACGCTGACCAAGAGCCGGGCCGAGAGGCGGGGCTGGGGTCGCGGACTGCGCAGGAATCGTGAGCTTAATAAAGCCCGTGATCTTCTTTGCCATGGTTCCACTCCATAATTGGCTTGCGAAAATTCGCAGTTGCGAGAGACCTCGCATGTGAGTGAGCCAACATAATGTCAGCCCGATAGTGGTGTTCGTGGTACGAGGCTCAGATGGACTTACCTGCCCTCTCCCACAAACGCGAATAGTCTAAGTTTTTTCGACCTGACTATATTCAAGTTCGACAGGCGTTGCCCGACCGAAAATGTTAATCAGCACGTTAAGACGTGCATTTTCTTCATCAATGCTCTCAACAGAGCCGTTAAAGCTCGCGAAAGACCCGTCGATGACTTTGACGTTTTCGCCAATTTCGAAAGTGATAAGCGGACGCGGCGCGTCAACACCTTCTTGGATACGACCCACAATGCGCTCGACCTCTTTGTCAGAAACAGGCATGGGTTTCGTCGCAGATCCGAGAAAACCCGTCACTTTTGGCGTATTTTTAATCAGGTGATAGGCTTGGTCCGTCAAATCGACCTTCACAAGCACATAGCCTGGGAAAAACTTACGTTCACTCTCAATTTTGCGACCCTTGCGGACTTCGACATAGTTCTCAGTCGGGACAAGAATCTCCTCAAACAAATCGGACAGGCCCTTCTCTTCAGCCTCGCGTTCGATTGCTTTTTGAACATGCTTCTCAAAATTTGAGTAGGCCTGAACGATATACCAGCGGTGCGCCATATTCTAACTCCCAAGCCCGATAAAGAACTGAACGGCTGCGGAAACACCCATATCAACGACAAAGAAGAACGCACCCATCAAAATCACCATAATTAAGACAAGAATGGTCGTAACCACTGTCTCTCTTTGTGTCGGCCAGACAACTTTGCGCGCTTCTTGGCGCACTTGTCCGACATATTTAACAGGTCCAACCTTTGGCATCATAGCCGAGGGCTCCACGGGAGCCGTGGGCGCAGCGGCTTGCGCCTTGCGATTGCCAGCGTTTTTCCGTTTTTTGCTCTTCGGCATTTTATAAACTCCAAAACGCGAGGCTGGCTCTCGCCAAAACCCGCGTCTTAATTTCTCTCTGAAAGAATGTCCAGAGCGAGAGGCACATCAAATAAGCCCTAACTTAGGGAGCTGTAACTGGCAGGGGCGGAGGGACTCGAACCCCCGACCCTCGGTTTTGGAGACCGATGCTCTACCAACTGAGCTACACCCCTTTGCGTTACGCTATAGTGACGGAGCCCTTGCGAACAAAGGCTCCTTAAATTGACGTCCTATTCTACGATTTTACCGACGACGCCGGCGCCGACTGTGCGGCCGCCTTCGCGGATGGCAAAGCGGAGCTTTTCTTCCATCGCGATGGGCACGATAAGCTCAACGTTGATGTTCACATTATCGCCTGGCATCACCATTTCTGTACCGCTGTCGAGTGTCACAACACCTGTCACGTCAGTTGTACGGAAGTAGAACTGTGGACGGTAGTTATTAAAGAACGGCGTGTGACGGCCACCCTCTTCTTTCGTCAAGATATAAGCTTCGCCAACGAACTTGCTGTGCGGCTTCACTGAGCCAGGCTTACAAAGAACCTGACCACGCTCAACCTTCTCGCGGTCAATACCGCGGATAAGCGCGCCGATATTGTCGCCTGCTTCACCACGGTCAAGCAGCTTGCGGAACATTTCAACACCAGTACATGTTGTCTTCTGTGTGTCTTTGATACCGACAATTTCAATCTCGTCACCGACGTTCACGCTTCCGCGCTCAACACGGCCTGTCACAACCGTACCACGGCCTGAGATAGAGAACACATCCTCAATTGGCATCAAGAACGGCTCGTCAATCGCGCGGGGTGGCTGTGGGATGTACTCATCAACAGCCGCCATTAGCTTTTTGATAGACTCTTCGCCGATTTCTGGGCTCTTGCCTTCCATCGCTGCGAGAGCAGAGCCTGCAATCACAGGAATGTCGTCGCCTGGGAAGTCGTAAGAGCTAAGAAGCTCACGGATTTCCATTTCAACAAGCTCAAGAAGCTCTTCATCGTCAACCTGATCAACTTTGTTCATGTAAACGACCAAAGCCGGAACACCAACTTGGCGCGCAAGCAGGATGTGCTCACGTGTCTGAGGCATCGGGCCGTCAGCCGCGTTCACAACAAGAATAGCGCCGTCCATCTGCGCCGCACCTGTAATCATGTTTTTAACATAGTCTGCGTGACCTGGGCAGTCGACGTGGGCGTAGTGACGGGCATCCGTCTCATACTCAACGTGCGCCGTCGAGATTGTGATACCACGCGCTTTTTCTTCT
>CALLME010000084.1 GCA_938007945.1 uncultured Caulobacterales bacterium | reverse complement strand
CTCGGATTGAATCCGTTCTAATTTATCCGCATTACGACCATGAATAAGAAGCGTATGGCCCTTCGTGGCTAGTCGTTTAGCCGTCTCCAAGCCTATGCCATCTGTTGCACCTGTTATGAGTATTGTTTTTAGGTCGGTCATAAGTTGGCTCCGCTAGAATATGGTTCTCGTCATAGTCCAAAAGAGGATGGTTGTGAAACCGTGTCGTTGACGGAGCGGAATATGCCATAAAAAAGCCGCCCTCGCCATTGAAAGGTGAGAGCGGCTTGATTTTTAATAGATGAAATAGCTTATGCGTCGTCAGCCTTTGGGGCGTCTTCTGCTGGGGCCTCGGCGTCTGCCGCAGGTGCGTCGGCTGCGGGAGCTTCTTCAGCTGGCGCCTCTGCGGCTTCCTTCGCAGCTGCTTTTTCAGCTTCAGCCGCTTCTTTTGCCGCTGCGTCAGCGGCTTCTTTAGCTTCTTTGGCGGCTTGCTTCGCTTCTTCTTCAGCCGCTTTACGGGCTTCTGCGCGCTCTTCTTTGTCTTTAATCAGCTGCATGGCTGCCGCACCTGGCTTACCTTTGTTCGGGTTATTACCCGCTTTCCAGTCCCAAAGGCCAGCTGCGCCGAGGAAGCGTGCAACGCGCTCTGTTGGGCGCGCACCCTTGCCGAGCCACTCTTTGATTTTTTCAACGTCAAGCTTGACGCGATCTTCACTGTCTTTTGGAAGCATGGGGTTATAAGATCCGACACGGTCAATAAAGCGACCATCGCGCGGTGCGCGAGAGTCCGCGATAACGATACGGTAATAAGGGCGTTTTTTGGCGCCGTGACGGGCCAGACGTATTTTAAGTGACATGAGTTTTCCTTTAGTTGTCAGATTAAATTAGGTTGAGTTCAGTTATTTCTTTTTTTGGTTTATTTCTTCTTCTTACCTGGGAGTATCCCACCAAGCCCAGGGAGGCCGCCACCAAGTCCAGGCAGCTTCCCGCCAAGTCCTGGCAAGCCTTTCGGCATAGGCATATCACCCATTTGTTTCTTGAGGTCTTCGAGCATTGCAGGGTCGATATCATTCGGGTTGGCCATGCCTTTGCCTGCGCGCGGCATTGCGCCTTTGGGCATGCCGGGCATACCGCCCATCTGGCTCATCAGGCCGGCCATGCCGCCCTTGCCGAGCTTCTTCATCATGTCCGACATTTGGCGATGCATCTTAAGGAGCTTGTTGACCTCTTGCACGCTCATGCCTGAGCCTGCCGCGATGCGCTTTTTGCGCGACGCTTTGATAAGCTGCGGGTTTTTACGCTCATGTGGGGTCATGGACAGGATGATGGCTTGCTGCTGCTTGAGGAGGCGGTCATCAATGCCGCCCGCCGCGTCGAGCTGCTTTTTCATTTTGCCCATGCCCGGCATCATTTTCATCAGGCCGCCCATGCCGCCCATTTTCTGCATTTGTCCGAGTTGTTTGGCGAGATCATCAAGGTCAAACTGACCCTTTTCCATGCGCTTGGCGGTACGCTCGGCTTCTTTCTGGTCGATGACCTCGGAGGCGCGCTCAACAAGGCTAACAATATCGCCTTGGCCCAGAATACGGCCCGCAAGACGTTCGGCGTCAAAGGCCTCAATGGCGTCAAGTTTTTCGCCTGTGCCGAGGAATTTAATCGGTAGGCCCGTGACCGCGCGCATAGAGAGCGCCGCGCCGCCGCGTCCGTCGCCGTCAATCCGCGTGAGCACAAGCCCCGTTAGTGGAAGCTGCGCGTGAAAGCGCTTGGCTGTCTGCACCGCGTCCTGCCCGGTCAGGGCGTCTGCGACGAGTAGCGTTTCAACAGGCTTGGCGATGTCGGCGATTTGCGCGACTTCGTCCATCAGCTCTTCATCAATGGTCGTCCGGCCTGCTGTGTCAAGGAAGACGACATCATAGCCGCCCTTTGCGCCCTGATCCATGGCGCGCGCCGCAATCTCAACAGCAGATTCGTCCTTCACAATCGGGAGGAAGCCGACATTGACTTGTTCCGCCAGAATACCGAGTTGCTCCATCGCGGCGGGTCGGCGTGTATCAAGCGAGGCGAGCAGCACTTTTTTCTTATGGCGCTCTTTGAGGAATTTCGCGATTTTACCAGAGGTCGTTGTCTTACCAGAGCCTTGCAGACCCGCCATAAGGATGGCGACGGGCGGACGCCCCGCAAGCTGTAGCTGGCTAGAGATAGCGCTGGCGTCTTTGCCTTCTTCTGTGAGCGAGCCGCCGAGCATCTCAATCAGGCCGTCATGGACGATTTTGACGACTTGCTGTCCGGGCTTAATGGACTTGATGACCTTCTCGCCAACGGCCTCGGCTTTGATGTTCTCTATAAAGTCTTTGACGACGGGCAGGGCGACATCCGCCTCCAGCAGCGCCACGCGAATCTCACGCATAGCCGCCGATACGTCCTTTTCCGATAACGCCCCACGCCCCGTGAGGTTATCAAAGACATTACTGAGCTTATCACCTAAAGCGTCAAACAAATCTTCACCTTCTTATCCCGAGGCCTCACAGCTTCGGCTTTTCTCTAAATTTGCTCCAATCGGACCAAATTTTTGCTTTACAATCGTTCAAAGCGCCAAGTGCGTCGAACAATTCCAAATCCTACATTTACGACGCGCACAACCACAAAATCCACGGTGGACGTAGACGTCGACCGCGGGACCCCGCCTGCATCATCTCGAGCCTTTGAAACAAAGGCGGGAGGCTCGCACAGGTCAGAGCGCAAATATGGCTTTGCGCTGAATGAGCGGGCTATAGGCGAAGGGTGAGAGGGTGTCAACTGGGGGCGTCTACCCCGTAGTTCCCCTCATCTAAAGAGGTATGAAAATCACTATATTGTTAAACTGAACTGTAGAGCGTTGTTCCTCGTAGACATTGATAGTAATCTCTATATTGGTATGAAACATTTCTTGATTTAGGGTATAATTGGTCATATATCTTCTTAAAATTGGTCATATAAATTAAGAACGCTGAGAATTGTCAGCGCCCCCCCCAAAGGCAAAGCTCGTGATAAAAAAGAAATTTGGCTACTCATGTTCTGACTATCTCAACTATCTCGATTTTATTGATAATTGCAGGAAAATTGAATGTGTCTTGAAAGCCTTTGAAGATCTACTTAGATGTCAAAGACTTCTTGTACAAAATGCGAGGCCTTACAGCAGAACCTCAATCAAAAAGCATATTTACGTCACTAAAAATATACCAAAAGAAGCTGTGGATTTTCTGACAGAGAAATACTCAAGTAATTTAAGTCCAGTCGCAAAATTTGTTGTAAACAGAGGTTACGCGGTTTGGCTATCGGACCTCATATCAGAGCCACATTTTATTAATATGGGTTATGTCAAAACGCTACAGGCTGCAATGGATGCGGTCGGGGACGGTATCTGTGTTCCTAGCTTTTACAAACATGATTGGACCTATAGCTTTATTTCATTTGGCAAATCGAAAAACGACTGTGAAGACATGCTTTTGTTACAAGTTGAAACGCTTGTTCGCCGTAGTCATATTCGGTACGTCGTCCTCAAAGAGTTGTTTCAGCAAAAGGTAAGTCTTACGCTCAGAGAACTACAAGTCGTGGAACTCATAGCCTTAGGAAAGACGAATAGTGAAATCGCCATAATACTTGAAATTAAACCAAATACCGTCGCGGGCTACGTTAAAAATATCTATCTAAAGCTAGATGCAGCAGACCGCGTGACAGCGACGCTCAAAGCTATATCCTATGACCTCATAGCGTGATGCGCGCCGTAGTGATGGCATAATGATAGTATCAGTGTGTCGGGCAGCGTCATCTCGCAAGCATCTTCTGGTAATTCGCAGAGCCATAAATTTAGTAGATTTTTGATATCATTATCATGCTTTAATGGGGCCGATGACGCTTCAATTAAAATTGCCTGCTGTTTTGTCGCGTAAGAGTCTTCTGTCTCCACAATGGCGCTGTCCGCATCGGTGTTATCACCAGGAATATGCGCGGCACATTTTTCTAATTTTAAAGTACATAAGTTATATTGCGTTAATAGCTCGGATAAGTTCTTATTTGAAGTTTCAGAAGGAACATTGGGGAGGGGTCTACTGAGTTGCACGTCTATACTTTCTTCTACAGAGGATTATTTACCTGTAGTGTTAAATTGAATTTACCGCCGTATAGCTAGTGAACTAAACATATTTGGCTATACCCTCATCAAGGCCCCCCAAATAGGGGGTATGATTTAGGGCGCAGACATGACGCGCCGCTCGCCAAGGTAAGCCTCACTGCGCATTTCTATAAGTCGGCTTGCTGTGCGTACTAAACGGAATAAGCGGGTAGGGAAAGTCAAGGCAGATCAAACAGGCGACGATATGTTTCGGCTTGGTTTTTGGGCTTTGATGAACGCAACAGCTTTGCGCAGTTTTCGGATGTAGGCGCGAGTTTTACGACGGGCGCAGACTTAATTATTGTTTGTTCAAAAGTTGCGTTTTTGAGTTGGGGCGTAATCAGTTCAATAGCCGAAAGCTCCGTTGCAATAGGTGTGTCCTCTCCGCCTAAAAGACTCACTTTCACGCCATCACTCATTTCTACAACATATTTGAAAGATGGATAGGGGACTCTGTCATTGCTAGCCAAAGTGCATTTGCGGTGAACTGCAATGACATCGTCGTAACTATAAACCTTATCTGACAGAGAAAGATATGGACTTGTTTCGATACGGTCAGGAAAAACATTTAGATAAAATCGTGAGTCGAGAACTAAGAACACACTAGTCACAAGAGCTATGCCAATTGTCCATCCTTTCCATGCAGGCGCGGTGCGGTGAAAGATTAGATTGGAAAACAGGTCGCTATCATAGTTAGGTAGATGTGCGAGGTCTCCCGCGCGCAAAAAATGTTCTAGTTCTTCCTTTATTTCCTCGACCCCTCTTTGACGTGGCAAAGCATAACCCCAGCCATATTGATATGTCAGATAGTCTCGCGCCACAGAGTTGTGTTTGACAAACCAAATCATGGCGATTGCAGCTAAGAAAATACCAAGGAAAACACCTAGGACTGACGAGATACCTATAGGAATACGTACCCATGTGAGGACATCCGTGGGCACGTCTTTTGACAGAACATTAAGTGCTACGATTAAAATGACGAGAGTGAGACCCATTCCGACAGACACAGGAATTAATCCGCCAGATAAGAGCCATGTCCACCGAGAATATTTTTGATCTGATTTTTCCTGCGCGAGTTCTAGAGATGTGCGATTAATCCAATTCAGCTCAGCTTGTTTTAATTCACGACTATAGTTAGGAAATTTTAGCGCATGCCATTTCCTCCAACCCTTCTTAATAAGCGGTGTAAGGGCGGCCATTATAAAAACGGAAATGACGCCACCAATCAGACCTGATGAAACTCCTGCCATCACCCAGCCCCCATAATCCGTCGCTCGCCTAAATACGCCTCACTGCGCATCTCTATCAGCCGGCTCGCGGTTCTCTCGAACTCGAACGCACCTGTGCCGTCGACATATAACTCGCTTGGCTCAACGGCGGCGGACATGACGAGTTTGGTTCTTGTCTCGTAGAGCGCGTCTATCAGCGTGACGAAGCGTTTGGCCTCATTTCGGTTTTCGGGGCCCATTTGGGGGACGTTTTCCAATATCAATGTCTGGAAGGCGTGGGAGAGGCGCAGGTAATCTGCCGCGCCGAGCGTGTCGGCGCAGAGCCGCGTAAAGCTCGTGCGCGCTGTTCCCGCGGCGGTGCGGCGTAGGAGTAGCTCGCGCCCCTGCACGGTCAGCGTCGTCGGATGCGGCTCTGCCCCGCCAATGAGGCGCTGCCACGCGGCCTCTATCCCTGCGTCAGCCTCTGGGCCGAGCGGGCTGTAATAGACAGGCGCAGCGGTAAGCTGGCGCAGGCGGTGGTCTGTTGCGCCTGCAAATTCATGGATGATGAGGTGCTGCGGCATCATCTCAATAAAGGGTTCAAACAGCGGACGGTTAAGACCGTTTTTATACAGATCTATCGGCGGGCGATTAGATGTCGCGACGACAATCACGCCGCGCTCCCATAGCGCTTCAAACAGGCGCGAAAGGATCATGGCGTCGGTAATATCGGTGACGTGAAATTCATCAAAGCAGAGCAGCTCCGCCTCGCGCGCAATGGCTTTGGCGGTTGGCGCGATGGGGTCATCAGCATTATCGTTGAAAAGGGCCCCGCGCACATAGTTATCTGAGGCTTTGCGCGCGGCTTTATCAAGCTTGCGCCAGTCATTAATACGCGCGTGAACGCCCATCATAAATTCGTGGAAGTGGACGCGTTTCTTTGCCTCAACCTGTGCAGCCTCAAAAAACCAATCCATCAGCATGGATTTACCGCGCCCCACGCCGCCCCACATATAAAGCCCCTTAGGCGCGTCAGCTGTGCGGTTAAAGAAGCTCTTCTGGCGTACGGGATTCTGTTCGATGCGAATCAGCAAGTCGTCTAACGCCTCAGCCGCTTCAATCTGCGCGTCGTCCTCATACAGGTCGCCCGCGCGGATGCGGCGCTTAAGCTCTGCTGTGACGGACGTAATCATAACCCTCGGTTTAACGGGGGCAGGGCAGCGCGTCTATGCGGATTTGGGGCCTTAGGCCGTTTTCGCGCGGCTGAGCTTCGCTTCGCGGTACGTCACAAGCTTTCGCTCTTTCGCGTCCCATAATTTCAAGCGCACAGTCTTAAAACTTTCCCACAATGTGAGGCGGCGGATTTCGCCGAGCTTAGGATGGGCTTTGAGAATCTTGTTGAGATTATAATAGGGGATACGCGCATAGAGGTGATGCACATGGTGGATGCCGATATTGGCCGTCAGCCAGCGTAGCACAGGCGGCAGGTCATAATGAGTACTGCCGTAAAGGGCGGCGTCATGGACTTGCCAGTTCTCATCCGTGTCCCACATGACATCTTCAAATTGATGCTGCACATAAAACAGCCACACGCCAATCGCGGCGGCAATACAGGTAATGCAGAGATAGGTCACCAAGAAAGGCATTAGACCGAGAGAGTAAATGCCTGCAATT
>CALLME010000083.1 GCA_938007945.1 uncultured Caulobacterales bacterium | reverse complement strand
GGGTGTCTTCCCTGATAGCGATGACGATATGCCGGATATGAAGTCTGCACGCTGGGCAGCTGAGCGTCTCAAAAGAGACTATGATAAGCCCTTTTTTTTATCAGTGGGTTTTTTGAGGCCGCATGTGCCTTGGTATGTTCCTCAGCGTTGGTTCGATTTATATCCAACAGACACATTATGGCTCCCACCATTTTTGGAAGATGATTGGGACGACATCCCCAAGAGAGCGCAGGAAATAACAAATTTGCCTAATATGCCTGACATGTCTTGGGTAAGCGATAACAAACAATGGAAGAACATTGTTCAGGCCTACCTCGCCTCAATTAGTTTTGTCGATCACTGCGTGGGCATTGTTTTATCAGCTTTGGAAAAGAGTGCATATGAAAAGGACACAGCTGTTATTTTCTGCTCCGATCACGGATATCACCTTGGCGAAAAGGGATTGTTTCAAAAGTTCACTTTGTGGCAGCGCGCAACGCGGGTTCCACTAATTATGTCTGGCAAGGGTATACCTTCATCTAGAACAATAGACGCGCCCGTTGGCCTTATCGATTTATATCCGACGCTCGCTGGATTGGCGAAATCGCAGGTGCCGCAGCGGTCACAAGGTAGAAGTCTTTTGCCCCTGTTAGATACGAGCAAAGAGACCAATGAAAGTGCTGTCCTCAGCACTTACGGGCCAGGCAATCATTCTGTCAGGACAAGTGACTATACGCTCATTCGTTATGCCGATGGCAGTTCAGAACTCTATGACAGACGTGCAGACCCTAATGAGTGGAAAAATCTGGCAACAGATTCAAAATATCAAAATGTCGTAAGACAATTGGAAAAACATCTCCCCACGGAAAATGCCGCATGGGTAGACAAATCTCAATTGAATATCAGTCCCTATTTCCGCCAAGAATAATAGCACTCTATTTTTGAGGGCGGCCGATTGGCCCATTATCACCAACCAAATACATACGGCGCCATTCCGATTTTTCTGGCTTTTCGGCAATTATAATGCGCGCATCGGGATGAGCATTTTTTATAAAGGCGCTAGCGGCTGAACCAGGGCTATCAAGATTGCTAAGCGATTTCGGCCGGTTTGCCATTTCTTTGCTAGGCTCTCCTTTAAAATCACCAAACTTTAATAGGACCTTTCCAGGCGTAAAGTTCAGTCCAGAGTTTTGGCTATTCCACCACTGCACTTTGGTCTTGTCTGATGTAGGATCAATACCGCTCAGAAGAAAACGCACATTTTCTTCATCAACCAAAAAATCCCCACGTCCAATTGGTAAGCCGCTTTTGACATCCCCAACCCAATTCTCGCCGTCCCAAGCAAAATAACTGGCGTGTTTAGGGCCGCCAATTTGCCAGCCAATATCCTCCCCAATATAAGCGTTAATGTGAGGCATGCCCTTTACATCAACTTTCGTGATGCCGTTGAAAGTCCACTTGTCACCCGTATCCACCGCTAACGCTTTCTCGTCAGCGACGTCTTTCGTGATTGGAAGCGACAAGGTTTCATCTTTGACCGTTTTCCAGCTATTGTCTCTTGTATTAAACTTGACGAAATACAGGTTCTTGCGCTCGGTAGAATGTCCACCTCGATTGTTACGCGGCGCGCCTCTGTCCCAACAATAGTGATAATCAAATCCTATCACAATCTCATCGCCCACTCCCTTAGACACAGAGGCGTACCAGCTATCGTTGCCGATATTATCTTCGCGGCGCTTTGATTTTAGAAAAGAGACAGGATCTGAAAACGTCAGTCCGTTATCGCTTGATTTTTGATAGACCCAATCGCTGCGATGTGCCCCGTGACGATAAAAAAGATAGATATCGCCATTATCCATTTTCACAGCCTGATTATAAGTCCCGAAAGGCGTAATATTATTTAGGTCTCGCCAGGCTGTAATGTCATAGGGCTTTTGAGAAACTGCATGACGGTTTTCGCCGGAATGATATCCGCCTAAGGCGTTATCACCGTGAAGCTCTTTTACCCCGCCATGTCCGCCGTAAAAAATGTGAATATAACCCTCATCATCAATAATCATTGTGGGCTTGCCATGACTGTCAATTTTCTTAGTCGGGTCCTTACCCAATATGCTTGTGCCCGCTTTAAATGGCCCGCTCCATTCCTTCGTTGAGTGGTCGTAAGAGGCCACGTAAGGGTCTTCATTGGAGCCTTGATAGGAGACATAAGTAATCCCGTTAATGTGCTCACCCGCAGGGTGCTGTACGACGGCGACGCCCTCTCCAAATCCATTCTCGGCAAAATAGGGTGTTGTTTCAGTTTGAGGAGAGGTAACGTCGGCGCAGGCACTCAAAATTACTAATCCACTTACAAATAAAAATTTGTACATTTTATGCTCCGATTATATGTCAGCGTGTTGGGTATAGCTGAGTTTCGCTGGGCTGATAGCCAATTCTGTGAGCTTGAAATTTAAGCGTCGCATTGCGAGGCAACTCAAATGGCGCAGTATAAATCTGCCAGGCTTTGGGTTCATAATTGCTTTGAGTGATTTTATAACTTATTGAGGCTCCCGCCGTTGGGCTGGAGAGCGCCACTTGTCCATTGTCTAACGCCACTTCGGGTTCAACCGTTTTTGGTTTCGTCTTATTGCCATTCCATAGTGTCTCGACGAGACGTCGTTCAGACATGCCTGGCACATCGCCAATCCGTTCCAGCCAATTATCTAATTCTTCTTTTAAACGCGCGAGGGTTTCGGCATGGGCGGGGTCCCTAGCGATATTATTTAACTCATGCGGGTCGGCCAAAGTATCAAATAATTCATCCACCTCTTTTGACGCTCTAAACCACTGCGCTTGCGCGTCTGTCAATTGCCCCTCATCCTGCAGCCGCAATAGTTCCTGCATTGTTGGGATTTTTTCTCTATAATCGACTGGCAGATAATACCCCTGCTCTGGGAGATAATTGCGAATATATTTAAACCGTTTATCTTTCACGGCTCTAATAGCGTCGGTAAAGCCGTCAAACCTATCGCCCGCCGCATAGATATATTTGCGCGGCTCAGCCGTTTTAGTGATGAAGTCATACCCTTGCATATGCGGGGCCGTTTCGCCGCCAGCCAAGCCCAGAGTTGTTGGTGCAAAATCGACAAAACTTACGAGTTGGTCATTGATATCGCCAGCACCCTTTGCGTTCGGATAGCGCACGATTAATGGCACCTTCAAACCGCTATCATAAATAAGGCGTTTTTGTCGTGGCAGCGGACCGCCGTGATCTGAATAGAAAAAAATGATTGTATTTTCTAGCAATCCGTCTTGTTTCAACTGTTCTAAAACCGCGCCTATTTGTTGGTCTGTCTCTGCAAGATTATTATACATTTTCCACATATCTCTCCGAACAGCGGGCGTATCGGGTAGATATGGCGGAATAGGAAAATCTAAATCTTTAGGCACGTGAATTGCGGCCTCGGATTCGCTTGTTTTTTCCAATGCACGTTTTGGCAGCGCCGCAATTTTTTGGACGTCATCTGAAAAATAATGCCGCTGTTCAATTTTGCGAAACCCGTAAGGTTCAAAGAGACCCGACTCATGTGTTGTCGTAAAATTGACAACGGAGAAGAATGGTTTGCCCGCTGGGCGGTTGCGCCAATGCGCGAAAATCCCGTTCTCATCCCAAGCGTTAGTAGGCGGCTTAAACTGATAATCTGTCTTATAGTTGTTTGTCGTATAGTAACCCAAGCCCCGCATATATTGGCTTAGCATTCTGGCCTGAGGTGGCGGCACTGCTTCATAAGATGGAAGCCCAGTCACATCTGTGTGCGACGTTGTTCGCATATGATTAGCCCCAATGGACGACGGATACATCCCCAAAGCGAGACTGGCTCTGCTGGGTGAGCATACCCCTGACGGGGAATAAACATTGGTGTAGGTTACGCCCTCTTGGGCCAGCCGGCTGATGTTGGGCGTCTCAATTGTAGTGTCGCCATAGGGGGGCAATGTTGGGCTCATATCCTCGATGACGAGCCAAAGAATGTTGGGGCGCTCTTGCGCTTTCGTAGCATTATCAGCAGGCGCACAAGCCCCAAGTAATAGCAGCCCTAAAACAGCCAAACAAACTAGACCAACGAGCAGCCTATAATTTGGTGTTTCAGAATTGTGTCCTGGATTTTTGTTCACGTAGCCAACCTTTAATTTTATGTTGTCGCCCTAGTTTAAACTTGCACTAATTTGATAATTTCCCGGTTTTAGTTCCATGAGTTTTTCAGAACTTTGTCGGACACCGTTTAAGGTCAAACTTTCACTGTTTACAGCTGGCAAGACGATATCG
>CALLME010000082.1 GCA_938007945.1 uncultured Caulobacterales bacterium | reverse complement strand
GGGACAACAGACGCCAAAGGTCTTTTGCCCCTCGCGCTAGATTTGAAAAACAACCCTGTTCAAAGTGCCTCACCCCTCCGCGCCGAGATCACGGCGGGCGTGTCAGAACCTGGCGGGCGTTATACGAAAAACAGCCTGCGCCTGCCTGTACGGCTCTATGACAGCTATATCGGGTTTCGCTCGGCCACAGGACAGAACCGAGTCTCAAAAGGCAAGGCGATACAGGTTGACCTCGTCGCGATTAACCGAAGCGGCGAGCGTATGGCCGCAGAGGTAGACTGGGAACTCATTAGCGAAGATTGGGATTATCAGTGGTATCGTGACGGTTCGAGCTGGCGCTATAGACGCGATGTTATTGATACAGTCATAAAGCGCGGCACACTCACTATTGGCGCGTCGTCGCCAGCCCGTTGGGCAGATATGCTCAGTTGGGGCAGCTACCGCCTCCAGACCAAAGACCAAAACGGGCATTTAGCGTCCTACCGCTTCAGCGTAGGGTGGGGCACATCTGAAACATCAGACAGGCCTGATCAAATCCAAATGGGCGGTCCGACAGAGGCGGTCAAGGCTGGCGACACTTTCACGCTCGACATCAACGCGCCATATGCGGGCCAAGCCGAACTTGTCATCGCTAATGACCGCGTCCGTTTGATAAAACCGCTTACGCTCTCAGAAGGGGGCTCGCAAATCAGCCTGCCGTTTGACCCAGATTGGGGTGATAGCGTCTATGCTTTGCTAACGCTTTACACGCCGCGTGATATAGAGGCCCGACCCGTGCCGCGTCGCGCCGTCGGGATTAGCTATATTGAAAGAAACCGTTCTAATCAGACCCTAAACGTTACTATTGACGCGCCGTCTCTAATACGGCCGCGTCAAACACTTGATGTGGCAATCAATCTAGCGGGTGTTCCGCGAGGTGAGCAAGCTTATGTCACGCTGGCCGCTGTAGACGAAGGTATCCTTCGCCTGACGAAATATAATTCGCCGGAAGCGGCTAAAACTCTTTTTGGTAAAAAAGCGCTCGCGGTTGATATGTTTGATGACTATTCACGCCTGCTCAACGCCAACCTCGGCGCGCCGGCGATTGCCAATTCTGGCGGCGACAGCCTCGGCGGGGAGGGGCTGACAGTTGTGCCGACGCGCACGGTGGCGCTGTTTGAAGGACCTATCGCGCTCACACGCGGCAAAGCCACAGTTAGTTTTGATGTACCCGCCTTTAACGGCGAATTGCGTCTGATGGCGACGGCTTGGACAAAGTCCGCAGTCGGCAGTGCCTCGCAGCCGATAACCATACGCGATAAAGTCCCCGCTTTAATTGGGCTACCGCGTTTTCTCGCCCCAGGTGATGTTGCGCGCGCGACCGTGTCGCTTGATAACGTCGATGGTGCGGCAGGAAACTATACAGCCTCGCTTCTATCGACTGGTGTTGTAAAATCTGCCACTGCTTTCCAAGTCGCTTTACAGTTAAAAGAGCGAAAAGAAGGCGAGCTTAAAATAACGGCCAACGACCTTGGCACAGAGAGTGTTGAACTCCTCGTAAAAGGGCCGCAGAATTACAGCGCGGGCGCGGATTACCCAATTCAAGTGCGTTCACCGTTCAGGCCGCTTACGCAGAGTATCAATAAACGTCTCGCGCCAAATGAAACACTGCGTCTTAGCTCGGATGACATCCCGTTTGACGCGGTGGAGGGCTCTGTTGATGTCAGCATGAATTTCTCCTCCATGGCAGGACTGATGCCTCTGCCATATGTGAAAGCGCTGTCGCAATATCCCTATGGATGTACAGAACAGACAGTCGCGACAGCTTTGCCGCTTCTTTATGCGGATAAGCTCGCAGGCGTGAATGCTTCCCCAAGGATTGAGGTGCAGAAGGCGGTTAACAAACTCGTCAACCGCCAAGATAGTCATGGCGCATTTGGGCTTTGGTCCGAAGGGGATGGCCTTGCGCGAGCGTGGGTCGGTATGCAGACGACATTCTTCCTCCAAGACGCAAAGTCCCGTGATTATGATGTGCCAGCAGATAGCCTAAAAAAAGCGCTGCGGGCGGCGCGTGAGATTTCACGCATGCCGCGTTATGCCAATGTGAACTACCGCTTCTCGCCCAATATCTATGACAGCACAGCGAATGAACGCACTCGTGAACGCGCCGAGTCAGCGGCTTTCGCACATTACGTTCTGGCGCGCGCAGGGCAGGGTGATTTGTCAGCGATGCGCTACCATTTCGACCAGCATAGTCAGTCAATGCGCACAGCCGTGTCCCATGGTTATCTCGGCGCCGCGCTCGCGCTTATGGGCGATAAAGGGCGAGCCGAGCGCGCGTTTGAGAATGGCTTAAACGCTAAAGACTACGCCAATAATCAAGACTATTATCAAAGCCCATTGCGTGATGTCGCAGGTTTACTGGCGCTCTCTCTTGAAAGTGACATGGACGACCTAAGTCAGGATGTGTTGCCGCTTTTTGCGAGCAATTTGGATGCTCCTGACCAGCTTAATACGCAGGAAATGGGCTATAGCATTTTGGCCTTTAAGGCGTTTGCTGATGTGGCAAAGCCTGTATCAATTGTGTCTGAGAATGCGACAATGGACAGCGATGCCGCGACGCATTTCTACGGGAAAGATCTTGCTAATAATCCAAGCTTTACAAACACGGGTGAAGGCGATGTATATGTGTCCCTCACTTATTCAGGCACACCGCGCACCGCCCCGAAACCGTCCGCAAATGGATTTGTTTTGTCAAAAACAATGTACAATATGAGTGGGCGAAAAACGGACAGTGCATCGCTTAAGCAAGGCGAGCGGGCGATAATAAAGCTCGCATTTAATTCTACCGAACGCACATCTCGCTTGGCGGTGATAGCCGATCTTTTGCCTGCGGGTTTTGAGATTGAAACGATGCTTGGCCCAGATGATGGCGCTGCACAAAACAGGCAAGATGAAAGCGGGCCCTATGGCTGGCTGGGGGAATTGAGCGTGTTTGATTTGAAGGAAGCGCGTGATGACCGTTTTGTAGCGTCGCGAGAGACTTACCGCTCTGACGAATACATCGCCGCGTATATTGTGCGGGCTGTGACACCGGGCGACTTTGTCTTTCCGGGAGCAGTTGTGGAGGATATGTACCGCCCCGAAGACCGTGCATTGACAAAATTTGGGCGTATCAACATCACGTCGGATGACTCGCTCTAATGCAAATTTGGGCACGCTATGATAGTTGGCGTAGACGACTGGCTTTGGGGCTAATTGCAGGGTTAGCTGTACTAGCGATACTCAATGTTTTGTTTCCGCCATCGCTGGCAGCATTGGGGCAGCGCTCGACTGTCGTAGAAGATAGGCACGGACGACTGCTCTCAGCCTTCACGGTTGACAATGGGCGATGGCGTTTGGGGGCTGAGTTAGACAACATTGATCCACGTTTTATTAAGCGACTTATCGCGATTGAGGACAAACGATTCTTCGAGCATAGCGGAGTTGATCCCCTCGCGGTCATGCGCGCGATGAGGAGTTGGGCAAACTACGGTGAAGTCGTGTCAGGCGCGTCCACACTGACGATGCAGCTTGTTCGACAAGCTGAGCCACGCCCGCATACGCTCCCGTCCAAAGTCATAGAAGCACTACGGGCCGCGCAACTTGAGTTATGGCTGAACAAGGATGAAATTTTATCTGCGTATCTCAGTCACGTGTCTTACGGCGGAAATATTGAAGGGATAGAAGCGGCCTCGCGACTTTATCTAGGAAAATCGCCGGAATTTCTAACCGACGGTGAAATTGCACTTCTAATTAGCTTGCCACAAGCTCCCGAGGCGCGGCGCCCAGACAGAAACGCCGCCAGTGCCAAAGCAGGACGGGACATCATACTCCGTAAACTGGGCGCGGCAGGTGTCATGACTGAAACAGCTGTCATTGAAGCTATAAATAGTCCCATAAGCGCGCAAAGAAAAGCCATGCCCGACACGGCGTGGATTACTGCAAAGGGAATTGGCCAAAACCAAGAGGACGCAACCCGGTCAACACTTGATTATGGCTTGCAAAAAAAAGTTGAGGCGAGGGTCGCAAGCGTCATCGAAGACCTCCCACAAGATGTGACTATAGCAGTCACCGTTGTAGAAAATGCGACAATGGCGGTGCGTGCGCATATTGCGTCTGCTGACCGCGGGCGCCCAGGGGGATGGCTTGATCTGACCGTGCGGTCCCGCAGTCCAGGCTCAACACTTAAACCCTTTATTTACGGTCTAGCGATTGATGAGGGAAGCCTCAGCGCAAGTAGTATCGCCTATGATGCGCCGACGCGATTTGGAGCGTATCGCCCAGAGAACTTCAACGGCCGTTACCATGGTCATGTCCGTGTCTCTGAAGCTTTGCGCCATAGTTTGAATGTGCCTGCGGTTGCCGCACTCGAAATGGTGGGAGGTGAGCGGTTTGAGCAGAGCCTTATCGCGAGTGGGGCAGATGTCACACGACTTGGCCAAACGTCCGATAAGGCAGGGCTTGCGCTCGCCTTAGGCGGCGTTGGGCTGAGCGTGAATGATGTCGCCATGTTATATGCGGCCCTCGCCAATGGCGGGGAAGCGAGACCTTTGCGATGGGTCGAAGACGAAGAGGCGGATGGGGCGATGCCCGTGCCACTCATGACGGAAAAGGCCGCCCGTGACATCACGCAAATCCTATCTCAAGCGCCGATACCCGATGGGCATATGACGTCTTGGTTGCGAGAGGGCGGGACATCAATTGCTTATAAAACGGGTACGTCATACGGTTTTCGCGACGCATGGGCGGCGGGTTATACGGATGATTACACCGTCGTCATATGGTCAGGCCGCGCAGACGGTGCGCCGCGCATTGGCGCGACAGGTCGGATTTCGGCGGCGCCACTCCTGTTTGATATTTTTGATCAACTTCCAAGCCAGAAAAGAGCACATATTTATCGCAAAGACACCGCTGCCCCTGGGGGACTTAAGACATTATCGCAAACTCGATCCAATGCGCCGCACATCTTATTTCCACCAGACGGCTCTGAGGTATTTGCGAACGCGCTAGGGCGAGACGCTCGTGGTTTTACATTGTCAGTTCGTACAGAGGATGGTGCATACACGGCCTTCATTAATGGTGAGCCTATTGAAAAAACTGGACGGCACTATGTGTGGCGTCCAAAGACAGCAGGGTTTTATAAGCTCACGGTTGTGGACAGAAAAGGGCGTGCGGCGACGTCTAAAATACGCGTTCTAAGCCCAAAGGCACTTGAAGCAAGTTCAAGCGCGTTCAACCAGTTCGTCAACACGACGTTTTAACTCAATGAGCGTGTCGTCAAACCAATCATTTTTTTTAATCCAGCTATTATTGCGCCAACTTGGATGGGGTAGGGGGAGGAAATCTGGGCCGTAGTCGCGCCAGTTTTGAACTGTGTCGGTCAGGCGTGGTTTGGCCGTTTTGCCAAGAACATGCTTTTGCGCATACCCGCCAACAAGGAGTGTCAACTCAACAAGCGGCAATCTAGCGCTCAAGCTATCTTGCCAGAGCGGCGCACACTCTTTGCGGGGCGGCAAGTCACCACCGTTTTTGTCATAGCCAGGAAAACAGAACCCAATCGGCGTAATCGCAAAATTCCGCGCGTCATAAAATGTCGCCTCATTTACACCGAGCCAATCGCGCAAGCGTACACCGCTCGGGTCACTAAAAGGGACGCCGCTTTGGAAAGCTAGATTGCCAGGCGCTTGCGAGATGATACGAATTTTGGACTTGTGATGCGAGCTGAGTATCGGGCGTGGTTCGCGCGGCATGGGTGGTGCAGCATATGCGCAGACATCGCATCGTCTGATGTCGTTCAAGAGTTGGCTCAAATTGCCCATGTGTATATTACGCAGAGACACGATTTGGGGTTGCCAAAAATTTGACACAAGCGCAAACCGCAGGTCGAAGAAGAACTCCATATGTCGTTAAATCCAAATATAAATACGATTGCGAAATCAAAACTTCCCATGCCGCTATGGGAGTTTGTTGGCATGGTCGCCGCATTGATGGCGCTAAATGCTTTGGCGATTGACATTATGCTGCCCGGCCTTGGCGAGATTGGCGACT
>CALLME010000081.1 GCA_938007945.1 uncultured Caulobacterales bacterium | reverse complement strand
TTGCAGACGCCCCGCCGTATCAATCATCAAAATATCAACGTCCTGTTTCTTGGCTTGCTCAATCGCGTCAAAGACGAGCCCCGCTGCATCCGCGCCAAGCTTCCCAGAAATGACAGGCGCGTCAGCCCGCTCGCCCCAAATGGTGAGCTGCTCCACGGCGGCCGCACGGAATGTATCACCCGCCGCAAGCATAACTTTTTTGCCTTGGTCGCGGTAACGTTTTGCCATCTTGCCTAGCGTCGTTGTTTTACCAGAGCCATTGACGCCAACAAATAAAAGGATTTGTGGCTTTGTCTCCGTCAGCACGATAGGTTTTTCAAGTGGTGTCAAAATATCAGAAATCACATCCGCCAGCGCTATCTTAATTTCCATCGGACTGATCTGTTTATCAAAGCGGTCCTTAGACAGCAGGTCGGTGACTTTTACCGCAGGCCCCACACCAAGGTCAGACGCAATCAGCAGGTCTTGTAGTTCCTCAATTGCCTCATCATCCAGCTTACGCTTGGTAAAAGCCCCCGCCATATTCTCGGCCATTTGCGTGGTCGATTTTTTAAGGCCTGTTGAGACCCGCTCCAGAAAGCCGCCTTCTTCCTCAAGTCGCTTGGCAGCGGCCGCGCGTTCTTCTGCAAGGCGCGCTGCAATTTCTTTATCTTCTTCAATTTTGGCCAGACGCGCAGCTTCCGCTTCTGCGGCCTCTTTCGCGGCGAGAGCTTTGGCCGTCTCCAACGCTTTCTGACGTTCCTCCTCACGCGCTGCCGCAGCGGCCTCTTCCGCAGCTTGTTTTTCACGCGCCGCTTTTTCCGCTGCTAAACGGTCAGCTTCTGCGCGCTCTTGCGCTTCTTTTTCTTGGCGCGCCTTGAGGGCCGCAGCTTCTTTCTCGCCTTGCTCTTTGCGGGCTTTCTCAAGTGCAGCTTTTTCTTCGGCAAGGCGTTTGGCTTCGGCTTTTGTCCGTGCCTCAGCTTCGGCTTTAGCTTTCGCCTCGGCTAGCGCCTTTTCTTTGGCCTCACGCGCAAGGCGTTCTTCTTCGGCTTTGGCAAGCTCGGCTTCTTGCTCGGCAAGGCGTTTAGCTTCAGCTTCTTTCGCGCGTTTTTCGGCCGCTAAGCGTTTAGCCGCTTCTACATCTTCCTTGGCTTGAGCTTCGGCTTTGGCGCGCTCTTCTGCGGCGAGCCGTTCTTCTTCGGCTTCATCTGTGACAATGCCTGTAGCGGCTTCATCTTGCTTGCGCGCAGAGGCAAGAGCAGCCGCGTTGATCGCCGCCATGCGCGCCGCCATTTGAGCATCCATTTCCTCACGCGCGGCGGCGCGGGCGGCGGCCTCTTCGGCGAGCTTCTCATCTTTGGATTTAAAACCCAGCTTGCTTAAAAAGCCGCGTTTTTTCTTTTTTGTATCATCTGCCATCAGATTAAAGAGCCCGTTGCAATGTCGCCGTCATGGCCTGTCAATTTCACTTTGCCAAACTGCCCCGCTTTGGGCGGGCTGTCCACCTTCACCCGCGTAAAATCAGGCAGCCGTCCTGTGCCGTCCGCTTCGAATAGAGCCGTATCGCTTTCGCCAACACAGCTGTCTAAATGTTCGGCTCTTACCCGAGCGCCCTCTTCACGCAGGGCTTTGGCACGTGCCTTGATCACCTTGCCGTTCACGGGCGGCATTTGGGCGGCCGGCGTACCTTCGCGCGGCGAGTAGGGAAAGACATGTAGCCACGTAATAGGGCACTCAGAAATAATAGATTTCCCGTTCTCAAACATCTCGTCTGTCTCCGTTGGAAAGCCCGCAATCATATCCGCCCCAAATGTTATCTCAGGACGAACCGCTTTCAGTCGTTCGCAGAGCGAAACCACATCCGCGCGTAAATGACGTCGCTTCATGCGTTTTAAGATCATGTCATCCCCCGCTTGCAGAGAAAGATGTACATATGGCGTCATACGCGACTCTGTGGTCAGCGCCTCAAACAGCGCCTCATCAACTTCGGCGGGATCAATTGAGGACAATCGCAAGCGTTTTAAATTAGGCACAAGTTTTAGCACGCGCCGCACGAGATCTCCCAGAGGTGGCTGCCCTGGCAAATCTCCGCCCCAACTTGAAAGATCGACGCCTGTCAGCACGACTTCGCCGTAACCTTGCGCGACCAAGTCTTTGACATGGGCGACAACTTCGCCTGCGGGGACGCTGCGCGCATTGCCGCGACCATAGGGGATGATACAAAATGTGCAGCGGTGATCACAGCCGTTTTGGACTTGCAAAAACGCCCGCGTACGATCTTGGGATTTTAGGCGTTCGCGGTTACCGCCCATGATGAGCTGTGGTGCGGTTTCGGTCACCGCCATAATATCATTGACAAGAATGGGTTCAGACGCGGCTAAAACTTGCGGGTCAAAAGTCCCCGCGAGCATTTTCTCGGCATTGCCAATCACGCGGTCAACTTCAGGCATGGCCGCGAAAGCCTTGGGGTCAATCTGCGCCGCACAGCCCGTCACGATGATTTGCGCATGAGGGTTTTGCTTACGTGCTTTGCGGATGGTTTGACGAGATTGACGCACAGCTTCGCCCGTCACCGCGCAAGTATTTATCACAACCGCGTCTTTCAGTTCCATATCGCGCGCATGCCCCGCAATGACATCAGACTCATAAGCATTGAGACGACAGCCAAGGGTGATGACTTTTGTGTCTGATGTGGATTTCACAGCCACTAAAACGTGCCGTCCATTTCAAGCTCGACAGGGCCTGTCATAATCACGTG
>CALLME010000080.1 GCA_938007945.1 uncultured Caulobacterales bacterium | reverse complement strand
CCAAAATCAAAGCCCTTCGCGCGCAGCATAAATGGGTTATTATACCGCCAGTGCTGACAGCGTTTGGCGCGTTTATGCTCTTCTTCTTTGCGGGTCCAATCGCCGATTTCTTGACACCCATTCTACCGACGGGAGGGATGTAATGTCTGAACATAACCACCCTGATATGCCTGATGATTACTCCCCCGAAGGCTTGGCTCAGATCCATCCCTTAGCCAAACCGTTCCTGTTTCTGGGCAAAGAAAAAGTGAAGCGCGGATTTATCTGGTTTCCTGTCGTGGGTCTCATCATCGTTTCCGCCATGGGCTTTTTCTTCCCACCCAAACATCCTGCGCCGTGGGATTTTGGCTTTAGCTGGGCCGTGATTGGCTTTGTCGCCTATACAATCGTCGTCTTGAGTGCTGAACCATTGTTTAAAATGCTAGCCCGCGATGAGACTTATTACGGGGAGGGCGAAGCGCCCAAGCTCGTGAACAAAGGAGACCACTATGAGTGATCTTCTGAACATGTTCACACTGGGTAATTTTAATCCAGGGTTTATCATTATTCTCGCAGGTATTCTCTGCGCGCTTATCCCGACACATCAAATCCGCAAAGCGCTTGTGCTGCTTGCGCCAATTGCGGGCGGCGTGCTCATCGCGCAGCAATTCACCAGCGCCGAAATTATTGGCGGCATCTGGCAAGTTGGGCCGCTCAAGCTGACCACGCTGCGCATTGACAGCCTGTCGATGATTTGGGGCTATATATTCTGTTTGGCAGGCGTTCATAACGCGATTTTTGGGTTTCACGAGCGGTGTAAAATCACCGATAGCTCCGCGCTAATTTATATGGGCGCAGCAATTGCGGCCGTCTTTGCAGGCGATTTGATTACGCTTTTCGTCTTTTGGGAACTCACAGCTATTTCATCCGTGCTGCTGATTTGGAAAGGCGGCGAGGGCAGCTTCCAAGCCGGCATTCGCTATCTGGCCTATCATGTGACGTCTGGCGTTCTGCTCCTTGCGGGTGCTGTCATTTACGGCATGTCAAAAGGCGGCGATTATAGCTTTGGCTTTATTGGCCTCGACGCCCCAGGTGCGTGGCTGATTATGCTCGGTATGGGGATTAAAGTTGGCTTCCCATTCCTGCACAACTGGATTCAAGATAGCTATCCAAAAGCCTCAATCACGGGCACGGTTATTCTATCAGTCTTCACGACAAAACTCGCGCTTTATGCTTTAGCGCGCGGCTTCCCGGGTACAGAGCTCCTGATTTACGTCGGCGCGGTGATGACTTGTTTCCCTGTTTTCTTTGCGGTGATTGAGAATGACCTTCGTAAAGTTCTGGCCTACTCACTTAACAACCAACTCGGCTTTATGGTCTGCGGTATAGGCATTGGCAGCCAACTCGCAATGAACGGCGTAGCGGGCCAAGTCGTAGCGCACGTTATCTTCAAAAGCCTTTTGTTTATGTCGATGGGGGCTGTCATGCACCGCGTGGGCACGGCGAAAGCGAGCGAGCTTGGCGGACTATTCCGCTCTATGCCGATTACGGCCATCTTCTGTTTAATTGGCGCAGGCTCAATCGCAGCCTTCCCATTGCTCGCGGGCTTTGTGACAAAATCGATGATTATTACTTCCGCAATTGATCACGCGGCTTACGGCGGCGGGACGGCCATGTGGGTCGTGGTCATGATGTTGCTGTTTGCGTCTGCTGGTGTGATGGAACACTCGGGCATTAAGGTGCCGCATTTCACATTCTTCGCCCATGACGGTGGTCACCGCGTGAAAGAAGCGCCGTGGAATATGCTTGTCGCCATGGGACTTGCGGCGGCGCTCTGTATTTTCATCGCGCTACCGTTCAAAGGCTTTGGTTACGGAACACTCTATTCCCTCCTGCCTTATGATGTAGAGTATAAGCCTTACACGACTGACCACGTGGTCTTCCAACTGCAACTTCTGTTTGCGGCCATGTTCGCCTTTGCCTTCCTTAAGCGACGCGGCGTATATCCTGATGAGCGGAAAGCGGAAATTCTTGATTTTGACTGGACGCACAGAAAGCTTGGCACTGATGTTTCGCATTGGTTTGGCGCGATGTGGACGCGTCTGTCCGCCAATATTGATAATGTCAAAGCCAGCGCTTTTGGGTTTTCTGGTAAACGCCTTAGCCGTATCTTTAGCCCAGCAGGCGCGTTCAGTGCAGCTTCACCGAGTGGTCTTGCGGCTCTGCTGACCAGCGTCATGCTTGCGCTCGCCATGCTCATTATCTTCATTACGGGACAATAGAGGACCCGCATGAAGACAGGTGAAGCGCATACACGGCGAAAGCATCTTGCACTCACCCGCGATATCGTTGCGGCTTATGTGTCGGCCAATGAGGTGGAGCCCAAAGCGCTCGCGCCGCTCATCACCGAGGTGTTTGAAACTATCGAGTCGCTCGGGCAGGGACCTGAGGGCAAAGTGACGACGCAAGAGCCTGCCGTGCCGATTGAGGACTCAGTAACTGACGACGCCATCATCTGCTTGGAAGACGGACAGCCGTTCAAGTCGCTTAAGCGCCATTTGCGGACGAAATACGATCTCACCCCTGCGGCGTATAAAGAGAAATGGGGCTTGCCTGCGGACTATCCTATGGTCGCACCTAACTACGCCAAGCAGCGATCGGAGCTCGCGCGACAGTCTGGATTGGGCCGTAAAAAGGGTCAGTAGACCTCATCGCTCAAAATCCATGAGTTTTGAACAAAATCTGCCATCTCTCTCTTTTAAGCGCCGAAATTCCTTTTCCGATTCGGAACCGTGACAAAAAACATGGTTAATAACGTCTTAACGCTTTGATTATAACTTTGAAGCTCTTGTCCGATTCAGTGCCTTTTCTGAATATGTGATTCGACAAAGGGGCTGCGAGAGACCGCAGCACAGGGGAAAAGGGGTCGACATGTTAAAGGGAAATGCCTTGCGGCACCAAATGGTGCTCCCGCAACAGACAGCTATTTACGACTATTGGCGCTCGCGTTGTAAAAATGGCAGCTTTCCCTCACGGTTTGACATCGAACCAGAGCATATCACGGCTCACCTTCCAACTGTCAGCTTGCTTGAAGTCAAGGCGGGGGCTTCAGGCAAATCCCGCTATCACTACCGTCTCGCAGGCACAGGGTTTTGGAAATTATTTGAAGATGAAATCCAGGGTCGATTTGTCGATGAGCTTCCAATTGGTGATCGTCGCAACTATTGGGATCGCGTACTTGGGAGCATCGTCGCCAAGCGCCGTCCTATGGCAGGGGTTACGAAACCTGGCACGCCGCTTGGGGGGCATCTCGCGCAGTTTTGGATAAGACTTCCGCTCTCAAGTGACGGCGAAAACATCGATATGATTTTGGGCTATGACCACCTTGTCAAATTGAGCGTTGAGGACGCCGCGGATGCTAAACTCAATGTTACAAAGCTCTACGCCTAATATTGATTAGTTTTTGAGGTCTGCTTCAAGCGGGAGGTAGACGTCAACAGTTGTGCCTTCGCCCTTTTGGCTGGCTATCGCAAAACGGCCTTTGTGGAGTTCCACAAGAGAGGCCACAAGCGACAGCCCAAGGCCGCTGCCACGCGCTTCAATCTCAGACGCGCTGCTTGCCTGAGTATACGGCTCGCCAATATGCTCTAGCTCTTCAGCGCTCATGCCCATGCCGTTATCTGCCACAGTGAGTTGCAGCGTATCAGCGAGCGATTTGGTTATGACCTTCACTTCGCCGCCTTTGGGCGTGAATTTCACGGCATTTGAAAGCAGGTTCAGTAGAATTTGGCGCACGGCTTTTCGGTCGGCCTCTAGCGTTAAATCTCGATTGGCGGGGAGGTCCATCGTCAGCATGACTTCCGCCGCATCTGCGCTTGGTTGGACCATTTTAATGGAACTACGTACAACGTCGGCCATATCAAAGGCGCCGTATTGCAGGGTATATTTGCCCGCCTCAATTTTGGACATATCAAGCACGTCACCAATCAAATCGAGCATATGCTGCCCGCTATCATGGATGAGGTCGGCATATTCCGCATATTTGCCAGGCAATGGACCGAAGAGACGCGTACGCATTAAATCAGAGAAGCCGATAATCGCATTGAGCGGCGTCCGAAGTTCGTGGCTGACCCCAGAAAAAAACAGCGTCTTGTCATTTATGCTGCGTTCGAGGTCGGCTTGCGTATCCTGAAGGCGCATTATTTCGTCAGAGCGCGCAGTGACATCGTTACCATGGATAAGGAATCCGTCATCTGTTGGGGCAATCGTGACATCAATGATGCGGTCGTCTTTGGCGCGTGGCAAGGTCGCGGATACGGTCTGTCCTGTCTCGCGAGCATTTTGCAAAAGCTCTGAAAAGCGAGAGCGAAACGCCATGTCTTTGGGACTAATGGCTTGAAGCGGGAGATGGCCTGCATCGCCGGGTAAACCGTATAAGGCGTAGGCACCCTTGGACGCAAAGCTGATATTGTCTTTATTTGTGACGCGGAGCACACCGCCGGGTAAAGTGTCGAGTATATCTGCCATTTCACCAGCCGCTGCGGCAGGTAAGGTTTGAAACGCGCCAATGCGAGACCGGCTTTGCGCTGAACTATAAAGTGCAGCGAGCGTCAAGGCGACAGTACCGACTGGCGTGACAAGGCGTAGCCAATCGACGCTCGGCCCAGACATCATAGCAGGGGGGAGATTACCGCTCCGTCCTGCGACGTAGATACAGCCCGCTATGATGACGGATAAAACAAGCGACTCGATAATCATCTCACGCTCAAACAACGCAGCCACAATCGGCGCGCAAAGGAAGAGAATAGCGTAAGGCCAGAACCCTATGCCTAGACAGGCAAGAACCGCCAAAGCCAGCCAAGAGAATATCACGACAAGACGTGCCCATTCGCGCCCTAAAAACGGCTTCATCAGAATGGATATCACCGCAGGTGCGGCCGCAATCGCTGTGTAGAGCCAAAGCGGGTCAAAGCTCAGCCCGCGTAGCAAAGCCGCGCCGCATGCTGTCGCGAGCACTATCAACCAAATGACGCTGGCAGTTATTATGCCGCTATATTTATCTGATACCAAAATAACGTAAGTCCCGGTTTCACCAATGTGGTGAGTGTGTGATGCAAATATCATACCTCATTTACGTCCTGTAAATGAGGCTACTCTGCACAAGAGAACCTTATTTTACGCGGCAAAGCCATGATTTTCGCGTCTTAAGCGTAAAGACGTGATTGACTTCCTCTTCTGTCCGCGCTGATACTCAACGCTTCTTCGCCCTTTCGTTTTGCCTACCGTCTCAAAGAGGATTGTTTTTACCTCTTAACCGCCTATATCCAAGACAACACTTGCTATGAGCCTCTAGATGCCGTCCTCTGACACCCTGCCTGAAAATATCCAGTCCATGATTGAAGACTTCTCCTTTCTAACCGATTGGGAAGACCGTTACACTCACGTCATTGATTTGGGTCGACAGTTGCCACCTCTCACAGAGGCTGAACGTAATCCGGCGACGAAGGTCAATGGCTGTGTCTCCCAAGTCTGGCTCGTAAGCGATAAAGTCGACGAGACGCTCGTCTTTCGCGGAGATAGTGATGCCCACATTGTCAAAGGCCTTGTGGCTGTCGCGCTGGAGATTTTCTCGGGCCGCACGCCTGCCGAAATTGAGGCGCTAGACGCCGAAGCGATTTTGGCCAAGCTTGATTTGTCAGAGCACCTTTCTCCGCAACGCTCCAATGGCCTCAAGGCCATGATTGCGCGGATAAGGTCTGAGGCTGAACGCCAAAGCGCGTAGAGATTAGTGCCTAAACCCTGGCGTGGTCCCGTAATGCTCAGCCAATGTTTCAAGTGCGAGTTTAAGCACAGTTTGACCTGAATTTTTCGACCAATTTTGCGCGCGTTCAATGGCGGCCAAATCATAATCACGACAACAAACATCAATGATAATTTTCTCCAAGCGCGGGCCTAGTGCTTTTCGCGCTTTGGATAAGGCGCGCTCACTATCGATTTGGACTGCATATCGCCGTTCTGTCGCGCCGTGTCTATCGCCGCCATCCGCGCCGCTCGCCATATAATCTTGTGTGGCGATAGCGCTGCCGTAAAGACGTTTATAGTCGCGCGCGAAACGTTCGCCCGCTTCAATCATGGCGGCGCTGAAGACAATATTATGTGAGCCGCGCTTGCTCTGAGAGTCGTGCGCGAGACGGCGCAACACACTCTGTGTCTCAACGCGGCGCATTTTGCGGATGACCCCGTCGGGTGTATAGCCTTCGCGGTCGGCGACATTGCTATGTTGCTCGCTAAAGGCGCGCTCTGATACAGGGTTGCTTAGACGTTTGCTAAGAGACGTAACAATTGCGAGACCTTGCGGCACAGACTCGACAGCGCCGTCAGCCTGTAACTGTTTGACGGTTTCACGCGACAACCAATGGGTCGCAACCGTGCGTCTGTCACCGCGCGCAAAGACGGGACAGGGGCCTGCTCCTGCTGTAATGATAACAGACGCGTCGCGTGCAAATTGTTGCAATATTTTTTTGCTTAAGGCCGCCATTAGGCCATCTCTATTTCATGATCTGTGCTTGGCGCGGGCGCGGTAAGAAGAAACTGCTCTAACGTCTCTAGCGTGTCATCAAAGACGGGACTATCACGCTGATCTTCTATGAGTTGACAAGCATGACGCACGGTCGTGCGGTCACGTTCAAAAATTCTTGCTATGCGAGATAGGTTAAAGTCATAAGTTGTATTTAATAAATACATGGCCATTTGCCGCAGAAAAATATCACTCGCGGCGAGCCGTCTATGCGCAAACACATCGACATAAGGCAGGCCAAATGCGAGCGCCGCCGCAGCGACGGTAAGACGTGCATGTGCGATATCAGTGGGGCAGTCTTGTTTAGTTCTCATTTAATCCTCGCGTTAAGTGGTACGACACCCTAACACGGAATTCTAAAGTGAGGAATAAATTCCTATGAATTTATGTAAATATTGTCTTAATTATACTAGTTTATGGTGTATTACGACGACTTCTTGGAAGGCTTTATAGTGCTTAATAGCAGCAAGAAAATGAGCACAGATATGCCCAAAAGGACGCCGAAAAACCCAAAACTACCATCTGAAAGACGCTTTAATTTGGTTGTCGCGCTGACATCAGACGCGATGACGTTCTTAAAACGTACTGCAGACATAGACAGATCTTCGCTTAAATCAGAGACCGCGCGGGCGGTTTTTTGACTAAAAGATTGTGTATATGGGTCGGTTTCTAAGGACGCAGTTTTCTTATCCGTAGAAGTTGTATCAGCTGTTTGAAATTTGGATAGCAGCCCCATGAGCCATCTTGGCGCGCGGCTGTCAGGCTTTACGTCGGACTCCGCGCGAGAGAAACCTCGCAGCGGTGCTACAAGTTTTCCTACTGCCGTAGTAGAAAGGCTTAGCTCCGCTGTTTTTACGGGCTCGCGTAAAGTTGGACGTGATGAGGTGGCCAACGCTTCGGAACCTTTTGGCACATATACAGGCGCGTCTGCTTTTGGCGTCCTCTTGGCATATTTCGGCTGCGTTGCAGGGTCGGCACCCGTTAACCGGGCTTCAAGATCGTTCCAAGCCAACTGAAATTTTTCTCCCGCGGAGTCACTTAAATCCCGCATACGGATTGTGGCGTCTAGAAAACTATCCTCAAGCCAAGACATATCTAAATTCGCGATAGCAAATTGTGGCAGAATATCGGCGCTCGGCTTTTTCACAGACATGCCAGGTGTCGGGATAGCGGTTTGCGCCATCAAGACGGATTTGCTGTTCCAGCGCGCGACACTGCCCGAAAGTTTATTCCATTGCTGACCGTGGGTCAGGTCTTTGCTGACAGACGCAAAGCTGCGGCCCGGCGTATTACTGATGACTCCTATAAGGCGCTCACCCTCTGGATAGACAGCGGCTACGCCGCCACTGCCAATACGGCTCTTGGCGCGCGTTTTGGCAGCATAAAGCTGAAGCGTTTTTGCGGCATCATTTGACGCAAACTTTTCATAATCGCCAAAATTACTTACGAGTTGGCCTGTGCTAGATTTGCCTTTCAGTGCAGTAGAGAGCGCGCGCGGTGTATCAGATAACGCGCCGCTGCGAGTGGCATTTGGCCCGATGACGAGGACATTTTTATCCGTGCTGGCTGTGGCTTTACGCACGACTTGAGCCTCGGTCCAGCCTGAGCCAGAAGTTTTGGCAAGTTTCGCAAGGAGACCAAGTGAGGCGCCGTAGTCATTTTGTGTTGTAGCGGTGAGCACAATCTGCGTATTCGCGCCATTACCAGATGCGAATAATCCGCCGCCTGAGGTGAGACGAGACAACTCTGAGGCGGGCGTTGCGCCGCTTGAGGTAAGCTCTATACGTGAGCCGTCTCCCACAAAAAATCCGGGCAAGTCGTCCAAAGCGGGGCAGACGGCGCCAAATGTTTCCGCAGAGGGTTGTCTGTCGAGTTGGGGAATAATTTTAAGTTCGTTCTCAACACCTTGCAGCGCGCCTTCTGGAATGTCGAAATTCACAGATTTACGGCGACGGTCAAGCGTAGTGAAGCCAAGCGACTCACCATTAACTTCAACTTCAACACGGCTGTCTTTCGTGATTTTAGAGCTTGAACTGAGCCGCAACATCACCTTACCGCTTTTGGTCGTCGGGTCATCGACGTTAAACATCACCACATTCGGCGTGCCGCGCCAATCTGTGGCATAAATTGTCTGGTTCAATTCAGAAAAGCGCGTTTTGTTTTTGAGGACAGTGTGCGTGTCAGAAAAGGCGGTCTGGAACGTCACTTCGCCAGAGCTTGTTTCGCGGCGGCGCACTTCGGGCAGGTGGTGAGAGGCGAAGGCCTTGACTGAGCGCAGGACTTCACCGTCAGTGTCACCCGTAATGACAAGGCGCATTGGGCGGCCTTTATGAACGCTGATTTTTGGGCCCGTTTCTGAGAGGATATCGCGGTCTGTAACACGCGGGGAGAGCTGATCACGGCGGCCCATAATGATTTGCATATCCGCACGGCCCGCTGTTTTGAACGTCGGTATTTCTTCCGTTTGCAAAGCAATACCTTGCGCGCCTAACATTTGTAGGCGCTCTTTCTGCGAGCCATAAGCCAGAAGTGCGACTGACTTCGGCGCTGTCGTGGGGTTTTTCAAACGTTCTGCCACTTCGCGTAAATAGAAGTTTCGCGACTTCGCGCGCGTACGCACGACAATTGAGCTTTTCTTCACATTCACGTCCCAATGCCCGTGTTCAGAGGTGAGACACGGTGCTCCGTCAGGCGCAGGCACGCGTATGGTAATGACATTGTTTTTCGGACGCACAAAACTTTCGTCAAAACGCAGACGCGCTTCAAAGCCCTGTCCGTAAGGGTTCATTTTCAGCGGCGCACTATTATTTAGGCTCACAAGGACGGGACCGCGCTTGGCGACATTGCCTTGCGGGATCATTGATAGGATAAGGTCGATGCCGTCAATCCAGTCCGACTCGGTCAGGTCAAATTTCAGCTTCATTTCGGGCTGACGCCAATCAATACGGCTGACGTCTGCTCCTTTCATCGACGCAAGCCGCGTTTGCGTGATTTCCTGACGTGTTTGCGGCGCCTGAGAGCGAGCGGCGTGTGCGGGCAGCGCCGTCGACAAAAACGCGGCAGAACCGAGCAAAGCGAGCGTGCTCGCGCGCAAAGTTTTACCGAGATTAACACGCTTATATGAGCGGAAATGGGACATTGACGGAAGCCTCATGATTAACATGAGCTTAGTGGTGCAAGGACGGTGCCACTTGCCCCTATCAGGCGAAAAAAGGTCCGCGCAGAGCTGTTATTGCGAAATCGCGCCCAAACCCCCATGTTAAGCGCATGGAATTTCGTCTTAAAACTGATATCTGGGTCAGCGCGCTATTGCGCCGCGCGATGGGTGCAGGGGCCTTTGCCGTTGTCGCGCAAAAAGGCGACCGCGACGCGGGAACTGTGCTTGTGAGCGTACGCGCGAATGACGGCGCTGTGCGTCTCTATCAAGCCGTCACCAACATGGACGGTGAGCGTATCTGGCATGAAGGCGCGCCGCAAAATGCGCGCGATGTTGACGCGGCGATTTCTAAGCGCAGTTTACGTGATAGCGATCTGTGGGTGGTTGAAATTGATGACCGCGAGGGACGCCATTTTCTGACCGAACCTGTGGTCAAAGCCGTCTCGATTTAAGATGACGCATCATCTTGGCTCGTGCCTGTCGGCATTTGGCCCAGAACTTCTACAACAGATTTAATCAACGGAATTTCGTGCTGCATGGCGCGGTATCCACGCTCAATTAACTCATCGGCCTTGGTAAATTCGAGCATGCCAATATGGCCAATGCGCGGCGCGATAAAGACATCTGGTGGATCGCCCGCAAGGCGAGAGCGCGAAATACGGTCCATGACGATGTTGAGCGTGCTCATCATCACAGAGCCGATTTTGGGGCCCGCGCCAGGTTTGTGCTCGCCCATCATAGATTTCAGTAAAAGACGGTCTGGGCGGAGTTTGTTGAGCGATTGGCTGGCAAGCTCGAACGGGTCAATTGAGCCGTCTTCGTCTGTGGCTTCCTCTAGGGGGTTTGAATTAAACTGCATTTCATGGCTCGTACCAATGGGTCCAAAAGCGTCACCGTTTAGGCTCACCGCAATCACCATATGGGCACCAAGTGCACGGCAGGCCGAGACAGGCACGGGGTTTACGAGTGCGCCGTCAATCATGTGGCGACCGTCAATTTCTATCGGTTCAAATGCACCGGGCAAGGCATATGACGCACGAATGGCGGGTACAATCGGGCCTTTTTGAAGCCAGACTTCATAACCCGTGCGCAGGTCACAGGCGACGGCGATAAACTTACGGTCAAGCTCCTCAATACGCACATCACCCATATAATGGTTCAGCACACGCGCCAGACGTTCGCCGCGCATAAAGCCAGAGCCGCCCCACCTTACATCCATATAACTCATCATGCGGCGACGGTTGAG
>CALLME010000079.1 GCA_938007945.1 uncultured Caulobacterales bacterium | reverse complement strand
GATTTTCAGACTAAACCGTCATTGCCCGCCCCAGATAGGTATAAAGCTCTGGCAATAACTCGCTATCGCCCACCGCGACGGCCCGACCGCCGCCGACCGCAGAGCCGCCGTGCCAATTGGTGAGCTTCCCCCCTGCCCCTTCGACAATCGGCATGAGTGCGTGAACATCACAGGGCTTTAACCCCGCTTCAATAATAATATCCATCCGCCCACTCGCCACCATAGCGTAGCCATAAGCATCAAGTCCGAGGCGCGAAAACCGCGCACCGTGACGTATGATATTATAGGCTGCAAGCTCGCCTGGACCGAGCATTGAGAGCGGTTCGGTGCAGCCCAAAATCGCCTCTGATATCGCGCCGCAAGATTTTGTTGAGATTTGACTGACGCTCCCATCATCGCGAAGGCGCCAAGCGACAGGCTCTGCAATCTCAATCACGCCAAAATAAGTCTGCGCCAAAGCAGGATGGTCTATCATGCCAATCACTGGCGCGCCTTCAAAGCTTAGCGCGACGAGCGTGCTCCAAACCGGTACGCCCGCGACAAATCCGCGTGTGCCGTCAATCGGATCAAGCGTCCATGACCAGTCATTTGTCCCCGCAATGTCGTCAAATTCTTCGCCCGTAATCGCGTCATCGGGATAGTTCTTTGCAATAATATCTCGCAGCACGCGCTCGGCGTCTACATCGGCTTTCGTCACAGGATCATAAGATGAACCGCCCGCTTTATTCTGCGTGTCGCGCAGAGCCCCATCCTCAAACAAAGGCAGGGTGATTGCTCGCGCCGCGCTGCGCAGCGTTGAAAAAAGCGCCAAGCGACTATCCGCAAGCGTCTCGGACGGTAGGAATTTTGGGGAAGACATCATGCGCTCTTATAGGACGGCGCAAAGTGTCTGACGAGCCTAAATTGGCTCGCCAGATTTTAATTTGAATGCGATTTAAGGCGAAACGAGACGCAGCGGTGTCGGCGCGCCAGACGTCTCAAGCGATTTCGCGAGATCGAGTAAATGCTTACGCGGCTCGGCCCCCATAGAATAATAGGCGCGCACAAGATCCATTGTTTCTTTCTTAGACAGCACGTCAGGCGCAAGAAATTCAGGAAACGGGTCGTCTGAATACATATCACGCTCTGACAAGCCTTCGTAGAAATACTGCACAGGCACGCCGAGCGCTTCGGCAAGTTCAAATAAGCGCGCGGCACTGACGCGGTTAGCACCGCATTCATATTTTTGGATTTGCTGGAAACGTATGCCCACCATTTCCCCGAGGGATTGTTGGGTTAGCCCTAAGAGGCGGCGGCGGCGGCGTAGGCGCTTGCCTACATAATCGTCAATTTCATTCGTCATAATATCCTCGGGTCATTAAGGCCGCATGATTGGGCATCTCTTCGCCGTAGAGGGGAGCAAGAGCCGTGCCAAAACCCGCCTTGCGATATAGAAGAATTTAAGCCCCTCTCGCGTAAAAAGGGAGTGTTATCAGCAGAAATTTGTCTCGCGCGAGGTGAAAGCAAAGCGATGACACTTAAATCTGTCTCAAAACGTAACACATACGCCTTGCCTATTCTGCGGCATATCTGTCTGACGCTAAACCCTCACCTACGCTCTGAATAATCTGCCAGATGATATCTTTGAGGTTTTCCGCGAGAGTATCATAGTGCCGCGTCTTAGGGTTAAGTGTCACAGGGTTGAGGTAGAGATCGCGATTAATCTCGATTTGCAATGTCTCGACCACGCGCTGCGGGTCTTTCGCACTGCGCCCATAATGGGTCGTTACAAATCCGCCCGCATAGGGCGAGTTGCGTACGACATTATATCCCGTATTTACAAAAGCTGTCTCGACTGCCTGTATTGTTCGCAGATGGCACGACAAGCCGAAACGGTCGCCCAGCACAATGTCCGCGCGCCGTGCGCCAAGCGCTGCAAAGCCTGGCATAGAGTGACAGTCTATCACAACGGCGCGTCCAAAACGCGAGACGCAGTCTTTGATAAGTTCGGTAAGCGCGCTGTGATAAGGTGCATAGAGGCGTTCAATCCGCATCAACGCGGCAGATTTTGGGAGTGACTCACGGTAAATAGGTGTGTCCTGCGCCATCATCAGTGGAATGACGCCAAATCCGGCCTTAGCTCTCGCTGTCGGTTGAACGGGCGTCGCGTCACCACTCACCCACTCTGGTGGCAGTTCATCGGGCGAGCGGTTCACGTCAACAAAACACCGCGGGAACCGCGCTGATAAAAGCGGCGCGCCCATCTGACTCACCCCGCTAAAGAGCTGGTCGATATAAGCGTCTTCATTCATCCGCAGCGTCTGTAAATCGCAAGCCGCGCGTGCGAGGAAACTTTCGGGGTAGACCGCGCCTGAATGAGGCGAGGCAAAAATCACAGGCGCGCGCCAATGCGTAGGACGGAAAAGGTTATAAGGCACGCCGTCCTCGCCCATCATGGCCTGAAGGCTATCGCGTTCGAGCTGTTCCAATAAGTTATGGTTTGCATCCCCCCTCACTTGTAAGAAACTCGTAAGAAAGCCGACGGTGTAAAGGAGATGTAAACGCGCTGCTTAGAGAAATTTAAGAGCTTAGCCGTAAACACATCCATGCCTAGACTATAAGCGGTATGAAAACTGCAAGGTGGGCGTGAAACATAGAACATGGTTCAGATTAGGCCGTGGTCAAGTGAAAGACCAGACCAATTCGCGCCAAACAATAAGAGTATGCGTTCTGTGGGGAACGTCCAAATCAAGAGGGACAGAATGGCTACGATTTTATACGCAGAAGATGATGACGCGATGCGCGGATTTTTTGAAAAAGCGCTGGAAAAAGCTGGCCATCACGTGATTGCTTGCGCAGACGGCGAACGCGCCCTGCGCGCGCTGAAATTTGCGGACGGGGCTTTTGATATGCTACTCACCGATATTATGATGCCGGGTATGGACGGTATTGAGCTCGCCAAGCAGGCGGAAACACTCTCGCCCGGTATAAAAATCATGTTCATCACAGGGTTTGCGGCGGTCGCCATGAACGATCCAAAAGCCTCTGAAACCACTGTTTTGTCAAAGCCCGTACATTTGCGTCAGCTCGTCAATGAGGTTGATAAGCTGATTGCGGCTTAAGCTAATTTAGCCGCAATAAGGGCTTGATTAGCGCGAGCGGCACAGATATATCCCCCCTTCCCAAGGTGAAATACCACCTTTCCTAGCGTCATATATGTGACGTCAAATGGATGGATACCGATTTATCGGGCGATTAGCTCAGCGGGAGAGCACTACATTGACATTGTAGGGGTCACTGGTTCAATCCCAGTATCGCCCACCATCCTTTTTTCAATGGTTTTGTCACATGTGCCCACCTTGATGCGCGGCTTGCAACGCGCTAAGCGCAAAGCATGAAGGCCTGGAGAACATATAGGACATGGCGCTTATGCGCTGTTGGCACAGTTGCGGCGGTCACGATGATGACGGCGCCTGCGTTCGTCTCGTCCGCCCATGCCGCGCCAAACATTAATCCTCCCGCCGCGTCATTAACAGAGGCAGATAAGAGCTATCGATCTTGTAAAACTGTGCGGCGCTGCATTGATATCCTTGAACGCCACGACACAGATAGTTTTGATTACGCTGTACTGGCGGCGGATTTTGCAAAGTTAGGGCCTGCGGCGCGCAAGATGTTATGGCGTCTGATTGAGCCGCTTGAGGAAAATACGGGGGATAAAGACACGTGGCAACTAGGCCGGCGCGCGCTTGATATGCTCTCGCGCTCCCCCGTGATATTACCGCCTAAAGAGCAGCGCCGTATGGTAAATCTTTGGACATCGCAGACGGAAACCCCGCGTCTTGCACCTTCGCTGCGCCGTATGATGGCCGTCCATATGAGCCCACTTGTGCGCAGCACGGCGATAAAAACGCTCGACCATCCCGTTCCCGAAGTCGCAGATTATTCGCGCGCGCTTCTGTCAGAGGCCGTACGGGCGAAGATGGATTTCCCAATGCCAGACGCGGATTTTGCGCCGCTCACCCGCGCGGTGTTGAGCAAACCAAATCCTGACCTTGTTGCGCTCACCGCGCTTTATCAGAAAGACCGCGCTGCGCCAGTACTGTCGCGCGTGCTGACATCTGGCGATACGCCGTCTGTGATTGCCGCTTATGACGCGCTGTATAAATCTGATGCAGAGGCCGCATTCAAAGTGCTCATCGCGACGCTTTACGGGCTAAGCGACCAAGACGCGAAAGCGGCGACAGGGCTCGGCGGTATGCTCGCTCATCGTCACCCCTTGCGTGAAGACGGTTTTTACATGAAATTTGCGGCGGAGTTATCTTCAGACTCAGAGATGAGCGCGTCAGGTCGCGCCGCGGGCTTTGACGCGCTGCTACGCCGTGCAGGCGAAAAGGATGTGCCGAAATTATCTGATAGCCCACTAAGCTCCCAGAATTTTGCGCGCGCGGTGAGCGCCTTTGCAGACGCGGAAATCCCTGCGCCTTATTTTGCATTTGTGTCACGCGTAAACCCCAAAAACCCTGACGCCTATCTCGCGCCGCTGAAAGCCAATGTCGCGACACTCGCGGATGAGCGCGCTCTGACCCAACTCGCAGGCGGGTTTCAAACGCCCCTTGCCAAGAATATCGTGAGTGACAGTTTCAAATCAGACGCAGACTATAAACTCAAAGCCGCCGCTATTTTCGCGCGGACTGCTCAATCAGGCCAAAATAAATCTGGGTTGATGTCAGAGTTAAAAACCCTCGTCGCGGCGCATCCATTTGTGCCTGTGCGCGCGGCGGCCACACTCGGCATAGACGCATTGAACACGTCCGACTCTCGCAAAACCATTTTGGCTAAGAGGGAAGACTGGGCGGAGCGGGGTCAGGCCCTGACACAGGCGGCGCAGTTTTGCAAAATAAATGGCACTGACCTGCGCGCCGAGGCCCGCGCCATGCCCTATTATGACCCCGCACTACTCAAAGGGTATGTCCAAACGTCGCGCGCGCAGCTAAGTTCTGGGGCGCGCATCAAAAACGGATGGCTTGCGGGTTACGTTGCGCCGCGTTTGTCAAGAAACGGACCCGCAATGGGCGGGCTTGTGCGGTATGAGAATGTCAGCGGTCTTGGCCAAGAACTTTTTAGGTCATCTGATTTCGGCTCCCAAAGTGTTTTTTCCGTCTTGCCAACTGCCCCCGCGCCTTTGGGGCAAACGGCGACGCAATTCTGGGTATTTGGACAAAGCCTTAAAACGCAAGAGGTGGCAGTGTTCCGTGCCACGCTCAATAGTGTTGACCGTGTGACGCTTGAAAGACAGTTCATCTTACCCGCGGCGCCAGATGGGTTTGTGCAAAGGCCTGACGGCACTGTGACCTTTACCATGGGTCGCACTCATCCACCGCTTTCATTAGCGCCTAACGGGACGCTCTTAAGCGGGTGCGAAAAATAACATTTTGAGCCCTCTGCGATGGCTCCTTGCTTGCTAAAGCGGCGCGCGCGGCTTAGCTTGCGCCCATGAACGCCCCACTTCCATCTGCGCCAAATACGGCCACCAAGTCCGCGTCCAAAGTGACGCCAATGATGGCACAGTTTCTGACGATTAAAGCCGAATGCGGCGAAGAGGCGCTTCTCTTTTACCGTATGGGCGATTTCTATGAGTTGTTTTTTAACGACGCTGTGCGCGCGGCAGCCGCCCTTGATATTGCGCTGACAAAGCGCGGCAAGCATGATGATCAAGACATTCCCATGTGCGGCGTGCCCGTCCACAGCGCGGAAACCTATCTTCAACGGCTGATTAAAAAAGGATTTCGTGTCGCGGTCTGCGAACAAACAGAAAGCCCGGCTGAGGCTAAGAAACGCGGCTATAAATCAGTCGTCAGACGCGAAATTGTACGGCTCGTGACGCCAGGCACGCTAACAGAAGACAGCTTGCTAGATGCGCGCGGATCAAATTTTATTTTGGCCCTTGCGAGGACAACCGCAGGGGATGAGGCCGTGGCATGGGCCGATGTCTCAACGGGAGAGTTTTGGGTCTGCGGCGTCTCGCCTGAACGGCTCCCGAGTGAAATATCAGCGCTCTCGCCGCGCGAAATTATCCTCTCTGAACGGAGCTACCAAAATCCAAGCTTTATGGAAAGCTTGCCGCTTGACGGTGTTTCCCTCACCCCTGTGGCCGCGACAAAATTTGACGCACGCGCGGGCGAACGGCAATTAAAAGCGCGATTTGAAGTCGGGTCGCTTGACGGGTTTGGCGCGTTCACAAAGGCTGAGATTTCTGCGGCGGGGGCGCTGCTCGATTACCTGGAACTGACCCAAGCGGGCGAACCTGTGCAGCTTTCCGCCCCGCGCAAACGTGACACGAGCGGCTATCTCGCCATCGACCCCGCCACACGCGCCAGTCTTGAGATTGAACGCACGCAACAAGGCAAACGCCAAGGCTCTCTGCTTTCCGTGATTGATAAAACGGTGACGGGCGCAGGGGGGCGTCTACTTGCAGACCGTCTATCGCGTCCGTTAATTGATGTAGGCGAGATTAATGCGCGGCTAGAGGCGGTGAGTTTCTTTGTCGAAAACACGGATCTTTCAGATAAAATCTCAACGGCACTTAAATCTGTGGGAGATATGGCCCGCGCGGTGAGCCGTTTGGCACTGGGCCGCGGCGGCCCGCGTGATCTCCTTGTGATTGGGGCCGGGTTGCAAGCGGGTGAAGCGCTGAATGCGGAGCTTGCGCGCGTGCCCAATTTGGAACTTCCGCGCAACACCAAGGCCGCCATGGCCGCCTTAAGCCTAACGGATAAACCGACTTTGTCTCAACTTAGGTCTGATATTAATAAGGCGCTCAAAGACCATGTGCCAATGATGGCGCGCGACGGCGGTTTTGTTCGCAACGGTTGGCATAAGGGGCTCGATGAGTTGCGTACGCTACGCGATGACAGCCGCCGTATAGTCGCGGGTCTGCAAGCTGATTACGCCAAGACGGCTGATGTCCCGACGCTCAAGATTAAGCACAATAATGTGCTGGGCTATTTTATAGAGGTCAGTCCGAAATATGCAGACACGATGTTATCTAAAGGTGCCGATAGCCCATTTATCCACCGACAAACACTCGTCAGCGGTGTCCGCTTTACAACGACAGAACTCGCGGACCTTGATGCCAAAATCTCGGGCGCAGGCGATAAATCCTTTGCGCTTGAGCTTGAAATATTTGGTGAATTTGTTGCCCGTGCGAGTGCGGCAGCAGAGCAAATTCGTGCGTGTGCAAACAGCTTTGCCGTACTTGACGTGCAAACCGCGCTCGCCAGATGGGCACGCAAGACAAACGCCGTGCGGCCCAAAGTCGATGACAGCCTCACCTGCAATATTAAAGGCGGACGCCATCCCGTTGTTGAAGTCGCGCTTAAAAAATCAGGCGCGGCGGGCTTTACGGCTAATGACTGCATCCTAGATGCAGACGATCAGAAAGGCGGGACGCGACTGATATTAATCACAGGCCCCAATATGGCCGGTAAATCGACCTATCTTCGCCAAAATGCTTTGATGTTTATACTTGCGCAATCTGGCAGTTTTGTGCCCGCAAGTGAGGCCCATATCGGAGTCGCCGACGCCCTTTACTCTCGCGTTGGTGCCTCTGATGATTTGTCCAAAGGACGCTCAACATTTATGACGGAAATGATTGAAACCGCCGCCATCCTCAATCAAGCGAGTGCGCGCAGCTTTGTCATACTTGACGAAATTGGGCGCGGCACGGCGACCTTTGACGGGCTGTCAATTGCGTGGGCGACGGTTGAACATTTGCATGAGGTGAACGGCTCGCGCGCGCTATTTGCGACACATTATCACGAGTTGACAGACCTTGCCGAAAGTCTTGCGGGGGCGTCAAATGCAAGTTTGCGGGCGAAAGAATGGGACGGAGATCTTATTTTCCTACACGACGTGCGGCCAGGGGCGGCGGATAAATCCTACGGCGTTCAGGTGGCTAAACTCGCAGGACTCCCGTCACAAGCCGTGGCCCGCGCGCGGGACGTGCTCGACAGGCTTGAGAGCGACCAAGACGGCGCGCCCGATCTTGTTGATGCGCTGCCCCTCTTTTCCGCGCCAACGCCTTCACCAAAGCGGACGCCTTCCGCAGTAGATAAGGCTGTAGAACAGCTTGACGTCGACAGCCTTTCGCCGCGCGACGCGTTAGATTTGCTCTATGAGCTCAAAAGCAAAGTGGAGAGCCGCTAATGTTATCTTTCAGACGTGGCGTACCGAAATCTGGCACTGTTAATTTGCCCATCGCGCCCGAAATTAATACAGGTGTCGACGAAGATGCCCTGCGCGCACAATTAAGCCAAATCGCAAAACAGGATAGCGGCGACCGCGGGGCTGTTTTGGCGGCGCTAAAAGACACGCTTGAGCGGGGAAAATCCCTTTGCGTTGAGATGTTTGAAAGAGGGCGTTTGGATGGGCTAGAAACTGCGCGTCGTATCTCAGCCATTCATGATGTCGTTGTGACGGCCCTGTTTGAATATACGCTCGACCATATTGTTGAGACGTCTACTGAAACATCAAAGTCTAAAGTCTCAGAGCGGCTCGCCCTATGTGCGGTAGGTGGTTACGGACGCGGGGAAATGGCGCCTTATTCTGATTTGGATTTGCTCTTTGTTCTCGCGGATAAAAAGGGCTCGCCGTACACGGAGCAGGTAACAGAATATGTGCTCTATATGCTCTGGGATTTGGGCCTGAAAGTAGGCCACGCGACCCGTACAGCCGAGCAGTGCATCAGTCTTGCAAAAGATGATCAAACGATTTTAACCTCACTTCTTGATCTACGATTTATCGCGGGTGATAAAGACTTGGCCGCTGATTTATATTTGAAGTACGGCAAATTTGTAAGCGCGGGACGGGGTCGAAATTACATCACAGCCAAGTTGGACGAGCGCGACGTGCGCCATGAGCGCGAAGGCAATTCGCGCTACGTCATTGAACCTAATATTAAAGAAGGCAAAGGCGGCCTGCGCGACTTGCATGTGCTCTATTGGATTTCAAAATACATTCAAACGGACAAAAATATAATCGATCCGCAAAACTCCAAAGACTATGTCGATATGGGCTTATTTGGCCCCAAAGCGGCGGTTCGGTTTTCACGCGCGGCAGATTTCCTCTGGCGTGCCCGTATTCATCTTCACCTCATAGCGGGGCGAGCGACAGAAGCGCTCTCATTTGACAAGCAGACACTTCTCGCGCGCCGTATGGGGCATGCGGGCGGCGAGATTGAAGAGGCTGTCGAGAAGTTTATGCGCGAGTATTTTATCAATGCTAAAGAAGTGGGCGCGCTCACCCGTATTGCTTGTGCCAAGCTGGAGGCAGAGAACGCCATTCGCTTGCCTGCGGGGCTAGACAGGTTTTTACCCAATTCCCGCCGTGCCGTAAAAGAGGACGGATTTTTCATTGATCATGGTCGTCTAAATTTTGATGACCCGATGCAGCTTCGCGAAGATCCGTCGCTTATTTTAAAACTTTTTGCAATCGCAGGAAAACGTAATTTAGATATTCATCCTGATGCGTTTGGCGCGATTAATTTTCGCCGCAACCTGATTGATACGGAGTTTCGTCGTCGTCCTGAAAACTCCCTTCTGTTCCAAGATATCCTGCTGAAATCCAAAGCGCCTTACGCCACACTCAAGGCGATGAATGAGGCGGGTGTGTTAGGTCGCTACCTCCTCGAATTTGGCGGTATTGTCGCGCGCACACAATTTAATATGCACCATGCTTATACAGTCGATGAACATACGTTGCGGCTTGTGAATTATTTCCATGATCTTTTGATAGGGGAGTTATCAGACGAAAACCCCGTCGGCACAGAGATTGTCAAAACATTTGATAAGAGCAAGAAACGCATTCTTTACATGGCCTGCCTGCTGCATGATACGGGCAAGGGCAAGGGCGACCAATGTATTGAAGGCGCGCAGCTGGGCCGTCGCGCGGCGCGCCGATTAGGGTTACCACAAGATGAAGTGGACACAATCGCATGGCTCATTCGCCGTCATCTTGATTTATCTGAGACCGCACAGAGACGTGATATTTCCGACCCAGACACCATAGCGGAATTCGGCCAATTAATGGGCAGCCAAGACAGGCTCGACCTTTTATATATTCTCACCATCGTTGACATCCGCGCTGTTGGGCCTGGCATTTGGAATGACTGGAAAGGCGTGCTCTTACGCGAACTTTACAGCGCAACCTCTCGCTATCTTGAGGGCCGTGAAGAACTCGCCCCTGCGGCGAAAGCAAGCGCGGCAAAAGAACAACTCCTTGAACGCTTGCCCGAAACCCATGCCGCTCGGATTACGCCTTTCATAAAAGAGCTCGGCGACCGTTATTGGCTCAGCTTCAATATGACATCCCTTGTGCGGCATGCGCGCTTCTTTGATGACATGGTGGAAGCAGGAGATGACACGCAATGTTTCACCCGCCGCGACCGCAAAACAGACATTACAGAGCTCTGGGTCGCAACGCGTGACCGCGAAGGATTATTTGCCGACATGAGCAAAGCCATCTCGTCCACAAGCGCAACAATCGTCGGCGCGTGGTTGCATACAGGTCCCGCATTTGAGGGCAAAAAAGCGCGCGTCATGAATGTGTTCTATCTTCAAAATGCGGATGGCCATGCCTTTGGTCGCAAAAGCGATCACGCATTGAACACGCTCAAGAAACGTATGTGCAAAGCCGCACTTGGAGAGACTAAATCGCTCTCTATTTCCAAACCGCTCGCCTCAAAACGGGCAGGGGCTATCCCGGTGCGCGCTAAAGTACGCTTCCCCGAGACCAAACGCGATGGCGTCAGTATTATAGAAATTGAGGGCCGCGACCGCCCTGGCCTGCTCTATGACATTGCGGCTTGCTTGCACAATTTGGGGCTTGATGTGTTGACCGCCCATATCGAAGTGGTCGGCGAGAAAGCCGTTGATGCCTTTTATGTCAAAGGCGACATCTTAAGCGAGACCGAACAAAAACATATTTCCAAGGCTATACGGGCCGTGCTCTCGCCCAAGCCCAAAAAAGCGGCGGCGTAAACCAATATGCGCCTGTTAAAGTCCACAGCCATTATTGGCTCTATGACGTTGCTGTCACGGATATTGGGACTTCTGCGCGATATTCTCTGGGCGAAATATCTTGGCGCGAGCGCGATTAATGACGCGCTTTTGACGGCGACAAAACTCCCAAATCTCTTTCGCCGCATGTTTGCCGAAGGGGCATTTAACGCCGCTTTCGTGCCCATGTATGCTAGACGCCTCGAAGGCGAAGGTGAGGACGTTGCGGAGAATTTCGCAGGCGAAGCCATGGCCGCGCTCACCATGCTCGTCGCACTGATTGTGATTGTCTTCCAGCTAACAATGCCGTGGACGTTAAATTTAATAGGCGGGGGCCTCGATAAAGTCGCAGGACCAAACGGGCTCGTGCCCTATGACCTCGCCGTGCTCTATGCGCGCATTACCATGCCCTATCTGATGCTCATGAGCCTCGCGGCTTTATTCTCAGGCATGCTTAATACGCGCAGTTATTTTGCGCTCGCCGCCTTTGTGCCCACGCTCTTAAATGTGGTGTGGATTACCGCGCTGATGTGGCCAGGCACGGGGCAATTACCGACAGAAACCCTCGCGCTTTATCTCGCTGTTTTGATGACACTGTCAGGGGTTTTGCAAGCGGGGTTTTTGCTCTACGGCCTCAAACGATCCAAAATACGCATCCCGCTGAAATGGCCCAAACTTACGCCCAATGTCAGACGTCTTTGGCAACTGGGCGTGCCTGGATTAATTGCGGCGGGCATCACCCATATCAATCTGATGGTCAGCCATACAATTGCGACGTTTCAGACGGGTGCGGCGAGTTGGCTGTATTACGCCGATCGCCTTTACCAACTCCCGCTCGGTATGATTGGCATTGCCATGGGCGTGGCTCTGCTACCGAGCTTGTCGCGCTCTTTGCGGGCAGGCGATGAAGACGGCGCTATGCACACGCTTAACCGCGCCGCAGAAATTGCGGCCTTTCTGACCATCCCCGCCGCGGTCGCGCTCTTTACTGTACCAGAGCTTCTTATCTCCACCCTGTTTGAGCGCGGGCGTTTCTTCAGCTCGGATAGTCTTCAAGCTGGCAAAGCGCTGCGTATGTTTGCGCTTGGCTTGCCCGGCTTTGTGCTCCTAAAAGTACTCGCGCCGACATTTTTTGCGCGCGAAGACACGCGCACGCCGATGATTTTTGCGAGTATCTCAGCCCTTGCAAATCTGGTGATTGGCGCGACGCTTTTCTTTACCGTCGGCTTTTACGGACTGGCTCTCGCGACGTCTATTGCGGCATGGGGCAATGTGATATGTCTGGCCTATGTGCAGCGCAAGCAAGGGCATTTTGTCATGGACGCAAGGCTGCTGTCACGTCTACCGCGGATTGGTCTTGCCGCGCTGATTATGGGCGGGGCTCTATGGTGGCTAGAGGCGCGAGTCGCGCCGCTGCGGACAGGAGATATTATCTGGGATTATTTTGTGGTGGGAGCCATGTGCGGCCTAGGCATTGTCATCTATTTCGCGACCGCCATGACGATACGTGCCTTTGGTCTGGCCGATATTAAAGACGCCTTTCGCAAAGGGTAATCGCGCAGTGGTTAACGATTGAACTTCGCGGTAAGCGTCGCTAAAAGCGCGCGAGCATAAGAGGCGAATATGAACGATACTCCCATACACTATAGCGGCCCTGAACGCGTGTTCTCTGGCGTGCAGCCCTCAGGCGCGCTGCACCTTGGCAATTATCTTGGCGCGCTCAAGAAATTTGCGGTCATGCAACACGACCATGAATGTCTCTATTGTGTGGTGGACCTGCACGCCATTACCGTCCCGCAAGATCCAAAGCTGCTCAAGCAACAAACACGCGAGATTGCGGCAGCTTACTTAGCGGCGGGCGTCGATCCAAAAAAAGCGATTGTGTATAATCAATCACGCGTGCGCGGTCATACAGAGCTTGCGTGGTATTTTAATTGCGTGGCCCGCATCGGCTGGCTCTCACGCATGACGCAGTTCAAAGATAAGGCGGGTAAAAATTCTGAAGCCATGTCAGTCGGGCTATATGATTATCCCGTACTACAAGCGGCAGATATTCTTTTATTCAAAGCGACCCATGTCCCTGTCGGTGAAGACCAGAAACAGCATCTTGAGCTGTCGCGCGATATTGCAGCGAAGTTTAATAATGACTTTAAAGTGCCAGGGTTTTTTCCTCTGCCCGAGCCGATGATTAAAGGGCCTGGCGCGCGCATCATGTCGTTGCGTGACGGCAAGGCCAAGATGAGTAAATCTGATCCGTCAGACAATTCACGCATCAATCTGACCGACACGCCAGAACAAATGGCCAAGAAAATTAAAAAGGCCAAATCAGATGCGGGCGTTATTCCCGAAACGGAAAAAGAAATGGACGACCGTCCAGAGGTGCAAAACCTTGTCGGGATTTATGCGGCGCTTGCAGATATAAGTGACCAAGCCGTACTTGATGAATTTGCGGGCCAAGGCTTTGGCGCGTTCAAACCTGCGCTTGCCGATCTGGTGGTCGATAAGCTGCAACCCGTCTCGGACTTGATGCGACGCTATCTCTCTGATCCAGAAGAGCTTGACCGCATTTTAGCCGCAGGGGCGGACCGCGCAAATGCTTTGGCCGAGCCGATTTTGGGTGATATACGTAAGGTCATTGGATTTTCAGGAGCCTGATATGTTGAAGAAACTTACGGTAATTGCAGCGCTCATGCTAACTGCATGCGGTGGCGAAATGGATCACTCAAAAATGAGCCATAACAAAATGGCGGCTGAGCAAATGGGCGGGGTTGAAGTGTCTAGCGCTTTCATCAAGCCGCCCTTCACAGGCCGCAAGACAGCAGCGGGCTTTATGATGCTTGAGAATAAAGGTGCAGATACAAAACTCGTTGAGGCGCGTTCGCCCATTAGTCCGCGTGTTGAAATTCACACACATCTTAATGAAGACGGCGTCATGAAAATGCGGCGCATAAACGGGATTGATTTACCCAAAGGGGCATCCGTTGAGCTTAAGCCTGGCAGTTATCACTTGATGATGTTTGATACTGTCATGCCCGAAGGCGCAAGCGATACGCCGCTCACGCTTGTTTATGCGGACGGTACAGAAGTCACGATGATTGTGCCTTTCGGGGATGGTCCGCAGGACGCTATGGACCACGACAAGATGGACCATTCGGGCCACTAACGACGCCTTATAAAACGGGCTCTGGCAATATTTCAAAATCAAGCGGCTCGCCTGCGCGTAACGTTATATCTATCGCAGCTTTGGCACGCTCGAAATTATTCAGTCTTTGGGTGATATTGGGATGAGTGTCTGAGCGACTCTGGCTCAGACGTTGCGGATTATCGGCGCGCGACCAATAGCCAATTGCACGCTCAATATCAAAGCCCGCGCGCGACAGCATGACAAGCGCCATTGAATCAGCTTGAAGTTCCAAAACCTTACGCGCCTCGTCAGAGGGATTAAGTTCAAGATGGCTCGCCATCGCATGCGCCATTTCATGCGCGACTATCAGCGCTAAATTGACATCATCTTCTACAGTACGCATCAACTCTGACGTAATCCAAACTGCGCGTCCATCCGTGTGCCCGTTCACATATTCATCAAAGACAACATGGGCGGGATAGCCGCAAATTGTCTCTGGCTTTAATTTAAAACTCATGACGGTCTGCTCACCACTTGCGTCCATGCGCGCGACTGTTAAGCGCGCAGATGGGTTTACGAACGCCGAGGTAATGGCGCGCTCATAAAATTTTTGCTGCGTCGCGCCAGAAACAAATCGCTGTCCATTCACGCCAATAAGCTTGTCCCCCGCACGTAATCCTGCCCTCGCTGCCGTGCTGCCCTCGCGCACAGTTCTGACTGAGAGGCTTTCGTCAACGGAAAGTAAGCCGCGCGCGACTTGTTGGAGGCGCTCTGGATAATCCGTGAGCGTATGCACGGTAAAACCTGCATCACGCACCGTCACGGGACAAAGTGTGGCATTGGTCATTTGTAGCCGCGCTGCCACATTTTCGAGGCGCGTATTAAGTGCCTGATACTGCGCGAGAATATCAGAAAATCTAATGACGGCCTCATCCGTCATGTTAGGGGTGTCGGCTTTTTCAACCACCGTATCAAGCTTTACCTCTGCGGGGGCAGAGCGTGCCTCTTCGCAGCCATATAAAAACACGCCCGCAAGCGTCAGGGCTATCGCACGTCTCATGGTTTTGGCGTTTTAAAATTCGGCACGAGCGGCTCGCCTGCCAACTGCTTTGCCGCGATCTCTTTGCGGGTTGCGGCAAGACGCAACGCGCGGTCAGGGTAAGTCGGATGCGTTTTCGCTCGCCCAACAGAGCGCGGCCCCATCAAAGCCATACGCGCCCAAAGCCCGCTTGTCGCCTCAGCGTCATAACCTGCGCGCACCAAATAATAGAGACCAACATAATCGGCTTCCGTTTCAAACGGGCGGGTATAACGCGTGGCAAATCCTGATAAAATCAGATTGCCGACAATCTTACGCACATGGGCCATGGTGTTATGAGCCAGTTCATGTGCTACAATTAATGCAAGTTCATCATCGCTTTTCGTAAAATTCATCATGCCTGATGTCATCGTCATGGAGCGTCCACTGGCATAAGCATTCACCGTACTACGCATGGAGAGCTTTATTGCGTAATCGCATATGTTTTGCGGGACGATTTGGACATTAAAACTTTCTTTGCCACGCGAAATTCGAATCTCTGCTTGGGCGCCATCTTTTAAGAGTGTGCGCATATCCTTGCCAATTGCGGACATCGGCTTACTTTCTGGACTGACGAGCGTGTCGCCGACTTTTATGCCTGCTTTATCAGCAGGAGAACCTTTGATGACGCGGCGCACTGTCGGGTAGTCTTTTGCGTTAAATTCACGCTTCGCTGCGGCCTTCATATCATCGGGATAGCTATCTAAGCTGAAGGTCACAACGCCAATATCGGCACGCGTTTTTGGGCAAAGCGCGGCGTTTTCGCGCAAAACAGGATAGGCCACATCCCAGAGCCGCGCATGAAGACGGTCAATTTCGGCAAAGGCCTCTGTTTCTTGAGACACACGTTCGCGGTCAAGGGCGGGTAAATCAATCTCTGGCAATTCTGTCACCACAGAAGCGCAGCCACTTAAAAGGAGTAGCCCTGCAAAACAGGTGGAATGGCGGAAAAAACGCATAAGGTATCATGGCAATTGCGTAATCGTCGGTCAATACGGCTCTACTGCGGTAACTCTGTCGTGATGGGGCCTCACCGGCGGGCAATCGCTCTTGATTATAACGCAGGAAGCCTCCATTTAGGGCGCAGAGAAGGATATATTATGTTTATTCAAACCGAAGACACACCCAATCCGCAAACGCTCAAGTTTTTGCCGGGCCGCGAGGTTGCAGGTGAACGCCCCCCCGTGGACATTAAACGCGGCGAAGACGTCAGCACCGCCCCGCTCGCGGAAATGCTATTTATGATCCCTGACGTTATGGGCGTGTTTTTTGGCAACGACTTTGTGTCTGTGACCAAAAAAGACAGCGCCAATTGGCAGCACCTTAAGCCTGCCGTGCTGGGCGCGATTATGGATTTCTTTGTCGCAGGTGGCACGCCGCTCTCTGAGCAAATTCAAAATTCTCTCGCAGAAGATCATGTCTATGAAGGCGTGACGCTTGAGATTGTGGAACAGATTAAAGAGCTGATTGAGCTTCGCGTGCGGCCAGCAGTCGCGCAAGACGGCGGCGATATCGTGTTTCGGCATTTCGAGGAAAAAGACGGCGTCGTCTATCTTGAAATGCGCGGCGCCTGCGCGGGCTGTCCCAGCTCGACCATGACGCTGAAATCAGGTATTGAAAACCTGCTTAAGCATTACGTCCCCGAAGTGACAGCCGTCGAGCAATACGCGTAAGGCTATGATCGTTTTGGGCCTTGATACGACGGGCAAGGCCTGCGCCTGCGCCCTCGTTGATGACGGCCGCATCCTCGCGCATACATCCGAGTCTATTGGGCGCGGCCATGCAGAACGGCTCGCACCTATGGTGGCAGACCTCATGAAAGCTGCCCAAATAAACGTAGCAGACATTGACCAAATC
>CALLME010000078.1 GCA_938007945.1 uncultured Caulobacterales bacterium | reverse complement strand
GCCATGGCGACCCAAACAGGCGCACTTACAATCATAATCAGCAGGCCTTGGCCGAAGTAAATCGTAAAAAGGCTGCGCAATCGCCAAGGCATTTCGCGAATACCTTTATTCTTTTTGGCGCGGCGGCGCATATTGACATAGCGCTTGTCTTCTCCATGTCCCAAATTGCGTTTTGCGAGATAAAATGTCAGGCGAATACCCCAGATTATCGGCAGAGCAGCAAGTAGCGTAAGATAGGGCGTTTTAGGATTAGCCAGATAAAGACAGACCGCCCCGACGAGCAAAAACCCAAAGCCCCAATAAATATCAATTAGGCTCGCATCGCGCACAGCCACGCTAATCACCCAAAGCGCGATAAGTCCGCCAAAAACCACCACGCCTGCATGAGAAAAGTTTACAATGATATCTGTCAGCATAATCAGTCCCCAATATTTTTGATGAGTTTGGCACAAATTTTTATGAGACGCAAAAGCGGTTTAACTAATTTTGTAGCTTCGGCTGGGTCGTCGGGCTTGCAAGGTGCCTAAGCTCAACCGTCATCGCTCTATTCATGTGTTGTTATTAACAAAATGATATGAGATGAACATGAAATTCGAAATTTTATCACGAGACTGATATGGCTAAAGCTCCGAAAATTGAACGCGTCATTTGCTATAGTTTGCTAAAGCTTTTGCGACCCATAAAGATTAAATATGCGACCAACGTATATCTCTATTTTCTAGAGCGTTGGGGCGTAAATTTTGAGGGACGTCCAAACTATATCAGCTCTGGGGTTGATATTGACGGCTCTGACTATTCCCTGTTCACTTTTGGCGACGGCATAACAATTTCGTCCTATGTACGGCTGCTAACCCATGATTGGGCGCCGCATACAATGGGCAAAGCCATGGGCGTCTTCACTGAGAAACCGCTTGGCCATCTGCGTCCTATCGCGATTGGCGATAATAGCTTTGTCGGCACAGGATCTGTCGTTATGCCAGGCACAAAGATTGGCAAAGGCTGCGTTATCGGGGCCGGCACCGTTGTGCGCGGCGAAATTCCAGATTATTCACTCGTCATTGGGTCTCCGTGTAAAATTATCGGTGACACGCGCGATTATATGAGCCGAAAATTCCCAGAATTTGCAGAGACAATCGCGGATTATTACTAACCTCTGAGGGGAGTCGTTTGCAGCGAACGCCCATAGGTCATGCGCTTCGGCATTGATAACGGTTGTTCTAACCTCCATAAACTGCTTTAGAGGCCGCGCGCGGGCGCCATTACTGGCAGGCGTCTTGCAGTCTGGTGTTAGTGGATAAAGGGCCTCACATGATTAACCAAAATATAGCCCTCATAGGCGGCGGAGCTCTCGGAGTTGAGGTCGCAGCTATTATTGCGCATATGGCGCGCTCTGACCAAGCGTGTGAAGTCTCCTATATCATAGATTTCGCGGACTCTGTGCGCCTTGATGATATTGAAGAAATTTTAGGCTATCGCCCACAGCACATAAAGACGCTTGCCGATTTGCCTTCCAGCGGCATTGCAGTCGAATGCGTTGTTTGTGTCGGCGAGCCCCGCATCAGAGCCAAAATCATGGCAGAAGTCACAGAGGCTGGCTTAGAGCTTTGTTCGGTTGTCTCACCGCTGGCTTATGTAGACAGCACGGCGGGGCTTGGGGCGGGTTGCGTAATCTTCCCATTTGCTTATATAGGGCCGAAAGCAAAACTGGCAGATAATAGCGTCGTAAATGTTGGGGGCATTGTCGGGCATGACGTGGTTCTTGGGCAGTCATCCGTCGTCTCGCCAACAGCAAATTTGAATGGGTTTTCAAGCGTTGGTGACGTAACATTGATTGGGGCAGGCGCCATTGTAAATCCACATGTAAAAATTGGCCGCATTGCGAAGATTTCCTCAGGTTCAGTCTTGATTAGGGATGCAGGGGACGGCTATCTCGTCGCAGGTAATCCTGCAAAGGGTCGGCAAATGTTTCGGGACTAAACCCGCCGCAGAATCACACAATTAATTAAAGTAGAGTCAGTCATGGTAGAGCAACGCGTTTTTAAAGTCTTTGTCGAAGTTTTTGATATTCCCACGGATGAGGACAAATCAAAACTACACTATAATGAGCACCCAAAATGGGACTCGCTTGCCCATATGGCGTTAGTGGCTGGGCTTGAGACAGAATTTGATTGCATGCTCGACATGGATGAAATCCTCGATATGAGCTCGTTTGAAATTGCTGTGAAGACAATGGAAAATCATGTCGATTAAGTCAGAGCCTCACGCCGGAAATCTTTGCAATCTGCAAGACCGTGTTGCGGTGGTCACCGGCAGCTCGCGCGGTATTGGGTTTGAGATAGCGCGCGTTCTCGCGTCGCAAGGTTGTAATATCGTACTCAACGGCGTCAGCAACGAATCTGCGATTGAGGCGGCGGCTGAAACACTCCGCCAGGATTACGGCGTTGACGTGCTCTGCTGTTTTGGTGATGTCAGCGACGCATCGGTCACAGCTGATATGGCCAAGGCGGTGTTTAAGAAATTTAAGCGCCTCGATGTACTCGTCAATAATGCAGGCATACTGGATGACGGTTTGCTTGGTATGATGACGCAAGACCAAATCAACCGCACGCTTGATATTAATGTCAAAGGCCCGATCAATACCATGCAAGCCTTTTCGCGCCTGCTCGCGCGTAGCCCGTCAGGCAGCATCATCAATATCTCTTCCATCATTGGCCGCGAAGGCAATAGAGGGCAGGTGGTATACGGCGCGTCTAAGGCGGCCGTTATTGGCGCGACCTATTCTGCCGCGAAAGAACTCGCCGCCCAAAACATACGCGTCAACTCTATCGCGCCGGGGTACATCAAAACCGATATGATTAGCGCCGTGCCAGAGGACACTCATCAAGAACGCTTAGATTCGATTGCGATGAAGCGCATTGGGCAGGCGGAAGATGTTGCGCGCACAGCTCTCTTTCTTGCCTCTGATCTTTCGCTTTATGTCACGGGGCAGGTCATCGGCGTCGATGGCGGGATGCTGATTTAGCCTCGGCCCCGCCCTCATCATGTCGTCTCACTCCACAATTTTTAATATTTCGCGCGCGGACGCCAAGGCGCTGCGCGATGACGACCTTGACTGGATAAGCAGGGCAGCGTTTTTAGATGCGGCTGAGGCTACGCAAAAACATTTTGTCTCGCCCGCGCCCGCACTGGTATTTGTGTTTGCGAGAAATACGGTCGGAACATTGGTCGCGACTTTGGCAGCGCAGCAATGCGGTCACGCAGTCGCGCTGATTAATCCAGACATAGCGGATGCGGCGAAAACGGATTTGCTGGCGCGCTATGATCCAAATTTTGTCGTGACGCAGCCCGCGCCTTCAACAGAAACAAATTACGGCCTCTCTGTTGAGCAACGCCGCGAGGCAGCGACGCATGACATCCATCCTGATGTATCGCTACTGCTGTCCACATCGGGTTCAACGGGTACGCCGAAATTTGTGAAACTGACGGCGCGGAATTTGCAGTTTAATGCGGCGAGCATTTGCAAGGCGCTTGATCTAAAGTCATCGGATATTGCTAGCGGGCATTTACCGCTGCATTATTCATTCGGCTTGTCAGTCGTGACGTCTCACCTCCTTGCGGGCGGCGCGATTAGCCTCACTGAAAAAGGTTTGATGGACCGCGAATTTTGGGCGCGGATTAAAGGCGATGGCGTCACGACATTTGGCGGTGTGCCGTGGCATTATGAGACGCTACATAAAATGCGGCTTGAGCGGCTCGCCTTTGGGGCCGTGCGTCTGCTTATGCAAGCGGGGGGTCCTTTGTCGATGGATTTAAAGCGCGCCACTCATGCTTTCTCTGAGAAGACAGGTAAGCGATTTTGCGTCATGTATGGACAAACCGAAGCTGCGCCGCGTATCACCACGCTTGCCCATGACGATTTCCCAGAGGCGAGCGCATCTGTCGGGCAAGTTCTCGACGGTGGGAAAATTACAATTGAGGACGAGACTGGCGAAGCTGTGTCTGCGGGCGTGACAGGGCACATCGTTTATACGGGTGATAACGTGATGATGGGCTACGCTAAGTCCGCGAGCGACTTGGCCGAAGGTGATGTTATGTCAGGGCGTTTGGAGACAGGCGACATGGGACATCTGAGCGCGGAAGGTCACCTTACTGTGACAGGCCGCAAAGACGCGCTCGTGAAAATCGCGGGATTGCGCGTTGACCTCGCCGAAGTGGAAACGCTTTTGTCAAAGAGCCACCCAGTAAAGATTGTCAAACATGAAGAAAAGCTTTGTGTGTTTTACGTGTCGGGCGAAGGCCAGGACGACGCGCCGCTGGCGGATTTAAAAACGGCGCTTGCAAATTATATGTCACTGCCACCGACAGTTATGCGGTGGCAAGCTGTAGACGCCTTTCCAATAAATTCTCGCGGAAAACTTGACCGCTCGGCTTTAAGACAATTATGCGTGAGCCTCGGGTTATGACGTCAATAGAAAACCATTTTGAACAGCTTCGCCAGTCCGTGCCTAATAGTGTGGGGCAGGCCGAAAAATCTGCACTCATGCTTGAGGGGCTCAATCATTTGAGCGCCCATCACTTTGAGCGCTGCGAACCCTACCGCAATATTTTAAAAAACCTATGGGACGGCAATACGCCAGCCAAGCGGCTCGAAGACGTGCCTTATCTGCCTGTCTCGCTTTTCAAAACGCTAGATTTGAAATCGGCGGACACAGATGATTTGAAAATGACGCTGACATCAAGCGGGACAACGGGTCAGGCGGTCAGTCAGATATTTGTCGACTCGGAAACCTCTATGCGGCAGCAAAAAGCGCTCGCTCATTCTTTGGGATTTGTCCTTGGCAAGAAGCGGCTACCTATGCTCGTTATTGATACGGCAGATGTGTTCAAAAACCCAAAATATATGAGCGCGCGCGGGGCAGGTGTGATGGGTATGATGCGCTACGGTCACAGCCATAGCTACGCGCTTGATGGGGATTTAAATATCGATATTCCCGCCATTAAATCTTTCCTAAAGGAACATGGCGACGCGCCGTTTATGATGTTTGGGTTTACTTTCATCGTATGGATTAATTTCATTCAAGCTTTGGGCGATGAAGGTATTGATCTCTCAAATGGGGTTTTAATCCACTCTGGTGGATGGAAAAAAATGGAAGACCGCAAGGTCGATAACACAAAATTTCGAGCAGAGCTTAAGCGCCGCGTGGGCCTGTCACAGATTTATAATTTCTACGGCATGGTCGAGCAAATCGGCTCCATCTTCCTCGAAGGAAATGACGGTCGACTTTATCCGCCAAACTTTTCGGATGTTATCATCAGAAATCCGGTGACTTGGGAACCGCAACCGATGGGTGAGCCAGGTATTATCCAA
>CALLME010000077.1 GCA_938007945.1 uncultured Caulobacterales bacterium | reverse complement strand
CAGCACGCCCTTTTCTTGACGGATAAGCTCATGATTGCCCCAGCCTTTGGCGTTGATATAATCATCGACACGTGCGGCGACTTCATTTTCTGAAAGCTCTGCGCCGTCTGTGTAATAGGTGTCCTCGACAAGAATTTCGTGATCTGAAAATGGCAAGCAATAGACAAAGCGGTAACCGCCAAGCTGTGGGACTGTGGCGTCCATTATTATCGGATGCTCAAGACCGTGGGGCTTTTTTGTTTTAATCGTACGACCCACAAATTTTTGATAGCCTAGAAAAACATCATCACGCGGTTCAAACCCACGCGCGTCAAGCACCCAATTTGTTTTAATAACGTCCCCAGTTTCAAGTGTAACCGTCGTGCCAGTCAGAGATTTTACGGGCGTATTCAGTCGGACATTGAGACGTGACGAATCGATGAATGGCTGCACACAAGCGCGCAGCGTATCTGAGTTACCTGTGCAGTAAGGAATTTCGAGCGTGCGTTCGCGCCGCGGGAATTTCACGTCATATCGCGGCCAGCTTTTCGCGATAAACGGAGCAATGAAATCTTGCAAATCCTCACGAATATCAGAGCGGTTAAATGACCACGTATGGTCGGCCGCAATGCGGTCGCTTGCTTCAATAATAGTTATGGTCAAATCTGGATTTACGTCCAAGCAACGCCACGCCGTTAGCAGCCCAGAGAGCCCTGCCCCGACGATAATCATATCAGGCATTTTATGCGGCGAATCGTATGTCACCCTTCGCTTTTAAAGCAGCAAGGCGCGGAATCAACGCGGCATTAAAACATAGATTGCGAGTTAAATAGCGGTAGGACGCTCATCTCTTAATTGCACACTACGCCTTACGCGGTCTAAACGTGAATTTATAATGCCTAAGCGGTAGTTTTGCTATATTTTTTACAATTTGGCACTATGACGCACTCCCCAAAGGCATTTCCGTCTGTCATAGAGATATGTGTCCGAAGTATTCTGAGGGCACGGCGGGCTACACCGTTGCCCCACATCGACACCGTAGTCCGCCACATTCCCAATCAGATTGAAAACGCTTAGGTCGCAGGGACGTAATTCTCGTCATGCTTGGCAAGGACTTGGGACGCTTCAACAGTGCCTGCGCCTGACTGAGTGCCGACGACAACAATGCCTTGGCCTTCGCGGAACAAATCTGGTAATGCGCCCGTATAGCTGACCGTCACGACGCCCTCAGCTTCACCTTCGAAATCACGTAAATCGAACGCCGTCCGCAGACCCTCGCCTGCTCGCACGCTACCTTCAACGACAATGCCGCCGACGCGAAGACGTTGGGTTTCTGAGATAAATGTGGGAGCCGCGACGTCACTTGGGTCGTAGAAAAATTGCGTGTTCTGGCGCAACGCCGTGGATAGCAACCACGCTCCTAATGCAAGACCGAAAGCGCAGAGCGCAATTATACCCAATCGACGATTTCTATGCTTTGGAGCCATAGGGGATATTTAGCGCCAACCACCCCAAATTCAAGGCGGCATTTTCGACACATATATGCGGGGGCGGCAAGTTGTCGTTATATCCTTTTGGCGTTTTTAATGCGGGGCAGTCATGTTAAAGACGCGCATGGACAAGACCGCCTCACCACGGCCAGAGACGCTTAACGTCTCGCGCGCCCTCGCTACGTTCGGGTTAGACGTAAGCGATCTTGCCCTCTCGCGGGGCGGGCATAGGCTTATCTCTGGTCTCACTTTGACGGTTGCGCCTGGTGAGCTTTTATGGGTCGGCGGAGATAACGGTATTGGCAAGTCATCGCTCCTGCGTGTGATCTGCGGATTATCACGTCCAGATGAGGGATACTTAGGCTGGACGCAAAACAGCGTGCCCTGCGCCGCGACTGAGGTGATTGCCTATCAAGGTCATTTAGACGCATTTAAGCCCAATCTCACGTCCCGCGAAGCGCTCTCTTTTTGGGCTGACGTTATGGATAAGGATATTGACGTTACCCATCTATTAGAGACTGTCGGACTGAAATCCCGCGCTGATGTGCCGTGTGGACATCTATCGGCGGGGCAAAAACGCCGTCTCTCTCTTGCGCGTATTATACTCTCGGCTAAGCCTCTGTGGATTATGGATGAGCCCACGGCGGCAATGGACGCGGATGGCGTAGCGCTTATCCATGGCCTCATCGGCGCACATATCGCGCGCGGCGGCAGCGCCATCATCGCCTCTCACCAATCGCCTGTCATAGCAGGTCTGCGCACACGCCAACTCGTCTTAGAGGCGGCGAGCTAATGGGTGCACTTATCAAACGCGATATATTGCTGGCTTGGCGTAGTGGCGGCGCGTGGTTGCTGGGCGTGATATTCTTTCTGATGTTCATCACATTTTGCGTTATTGCGGCAGGCGGTGAAGCACCACAACTTGATGCCTATGGCCCCGCCTATATTTGGCTCGCGCTTCTCTTTGCGACTCTTCTTTCATTTGGCGCCATATTTAGTGATGACCTGAGTGACGGGACGCTTGAGCAACTTGTGTTGTCTGGTCTTACGTCGTTCTCCGTGACTGTCGCGAAATGGATAGCCTTTATGATACTCACTATTGGGCCTGTCTTTATTTTACTGCCTGTGGTCGGCGTCATGTTGGGATTGTCAGTGCCGCGTATATCTGGACAAGCCTTATCCGTGTTGTTAGCCACGCCTGCGCTCGCGGCTTACGGCGTTATGGCGGGCGCGCTGATGGCACGGCGGGGCAAAGGCGGCTTTCTTATTATCCTCGTCTCCGCCCCTTTCCTTATCCCCGTCCTGATATTTGGACTGGCGGCAGTGGACAGCTACACCCGCTTTGGGATATCAGCCTATGAATTTCGCGCGCTCGGCGGGCTAAGCCTCATCGCCATGGCGATTGGACTTCCTGCCGCGAGCGCAGCGCTCACCGCGAATTTGGAATAGGTCGCCCGTCACATGATTTCATATCTCGCCAACCCTGCCCGCTTTGAACGCTTCGCCCGCTACGCCGCGCCCATCTTTGGCGTGCTCTCGGTTTTGGCTTTCGCA
>CALLME010000076.1 GCA_938007945.1 uncultured Caulobacterales bacterium | reverse complement strand
ATCTCTACGCCTGTATATTCGATACCCAGCTCTAAGAATGCCTCTGCATATGCGCCCGTCGCGCAGCCGACTTCAATAACGGATTTTATGGGCGCGCCCGTAATCTTTTCATACTCCGCAATCCGAGCTGGAAGGATTTCTTTGGCTTTTCTCAGTTGATTTTCATAATTTTCATTGATGCCATGATAGAAGTCGGGATCAGTATCGATGACGTCAGTCGCTTCGATGTTAGCGTAATTTACGCTGCATGTTTCGCATTCAAACACGGACGTTCTGGCCCGTAAGGTCACGTAGCGTGTTTGATGGCTATGGCAGACGGGACAATGTGGAATTTTATCTGTGGTTGTGGCGCTCATTATCTGACCTCCTCATGTCTAGCGAAACGCATCTAGTATTGCAGTCTCTCCAAGCTAGCCAATAAATAACCTTGAGCAGGAATTCTGCCCGCGAAATCTCCCGCTAGCATAGTTGTTGTTTATTCTCTAGCTATTTTAGACTCATAGAAGATTTGAATTACAGTGTCGTAGAAATGCGAAAGGGTTGCGATTGCTCACAACCCTTTGGGTATATCTGTTCTATTTTTCAGACCGCTTTAAAACTTACGTGAAATTCCCAAACCTAATTTTGATTTTGCTGGTCTATTCAAGTTTGCACGTGGTCGGGTTGCGCTCACAGTTTCATAGCGTGCTTCAGATAATTTTCTATCCAGTACACCGAGATTGAGTTTCATATCAGGAAATACGCCATACTCAATTTTTCGTACTTGAGAGCTGTTGAAGCTTTTGCGGTCAACAACAATTGGCTCGGCGGGTTTAGCAGTTGAATTCGCAGTCGATGAAATTGAGTTTGAGTCAATTTTAACTATTACTTTTCCCGTTACTGGGGTTTGCACCTTGGTCTCAAGGTCTGAAGCGTTTGCAGTTGAAACTAAAAAAGTAAGAGAAAGAACTGTCGAGGGCGATAAAGTTTTGTGTATCATGCCATTACTACGCTAAAGCTGGTACTAGGTTCCAGCTATTTTCACTTCAGGTAATTGCGTACTTTAGCATTAATGGTTTCAGTCTTTGAAAAGTTCTCGCGATAAAAGCATCCCGATGCTAGCTGCGGCAACACTTGCAGCCACAGGATTTCTTGAAATATAGGTGACGACCTTTGATACCGCAGGATCACTCATAACATTTGCAGGAACAAGGGATGCAATTGGATCCGTCGTTTCATATTCTGATTCAATGACAGTTTTCGACTGCGCGCCCCTCTTTGCTTTAAGATAAAGCACGAGACCAACTGTAAAATACAGAATGCTGACAGCTAAAAAGCCGACAGCTGCGCCATATATTTCTGACAAATAAACAAACGCGGCCCCAGACAAAAACATTCCGCTTAGCGCAAAAAGCACGAGAGCCGTAAAGCTCCGTGCAATTTGTTTTTGCGATGTTTTTTCGGGCGCCCTTAGAAGGTAAGGTGCCGCAGCAATCAAAAACTTAAGCATTAACTATCCTAACGGCGCGTAAGCAAGCCAAGAAACATGCCCGCACCAACAGCGATTGCAACAGATGTGAGAGGATTTTCACGAATTGACTTCTCGGCAACGCTAGACAATTCGTCATATTTCGCTTTCGTCTCAGCTGTTTTTTCACTAACAGAATCGATGACTTGGGCCTTCTTAATCTGAGCCGTCGTTTTCGCCTGTGTTTTAAGTGTTTCAGATAGTAAAGCGATGTCCGCACGAAGTGTTTCGATCTGTGCATTTACGTCTGGTGTGATTTTCACAACGTTTTTCTTTGTGGTCGCCATTTTGGTCTCCTCTAAAATTCTCGAGCGCCAAAATTGACGCTGACATACCATTATAACGACCTTAAAACCACTTTGTTCCAAGAAAGTTTAATTTTCCACGCGCAAAGAAAACGTTAAGCTAACACTGTATCCTTTGACATCATGAGTGAATGCTAAGGCACCATTAACTTGCCTCGCAAACCCTTTGAAAAGCTTCATGCCAGTGCCTGCGCTTGACTTTTTGTTCTCAATAAAGCCTTTGCCGTTATCACTGACTGTTGCGGTGATGACTTGTTTGTCTTGCGTAACTTCAACCTTAATAGCGCCACCGTCACTTACACCATGCTTTACCGCATTTGTGAGAGCTTCCACAGTAAAAAGGGCTATAGTCGTTGCTGTATCTGCATCCATCGGCTTACAGCTGGCGAGGGTTGCAATCTTTACATTTTGCTGCTTCGTTCCAAGCGCGACCGACAGCTCTCGTATTAGGCGATCAAGAAAGGTCTGCATATTCACGTAACGCAGGTCACGGCTTTCATACAAGCCGCGATGGACAAGCGAGATAGCATTTATCCGGCTACGCGTTTCTGTAACCGCTGCTTTTGCAGATGGGTCCAAAAGCTTCCGCTCCTGCATATTTAATAATGAAATGATGATTTGAAGATTGTTTTTCACTCTGTGATGGATTTCCCTAAGCAAAGTCTCTTTTTCATCCAAAGAATCGATAATCGCCATTTCACGATCGGTAATTTTGTCCGCCATCAGGTCAAAGGTTGTCCGCAAATCATGGATTGACTGAGGCGGATTATTCAGCTCTCCGATACGTCTGTCCGTATTGCCATCGGCAAAATCAATTGTGGCGCGCCGCATTTTTCTTAAATGTGTCAGTATAAGTTTTTCAGTCGATACCCAAATAGCCCCAAATCCGAAAAGCCAAGCAAGAAGAGGCACGAACAATGAAGAAAATGGGTTAAGTATTGACCAAGACCAAATCGAGCTTTTTGGCGAACTGATGGCCGCGTAAATTCCCTCTGCCCCGCTCTCTATAACAAAAATATCCCGCTCCTCATTCTTCGGGCCTATTATTGTCCCTTCATATTTTCCGGTGCGCTTGATCTCGGAAATCCATTTTAGCCGTGTTTCTGGTGTTTGGTTCTTTCCGCCTGTCAGCGGTTCGCCTTTACGATTAATCAAAGCGATATTCATGTCTTCGCTGAGGTAGGATTTATCCATCATGGCTTGTAACAGTCTGAGCTTAAATCCAGCCAACACAACGCGCTCTAGCCCGTCACTATTAAAGATTCCGTATGACACAATAACAGAAGTTTCATATCGCTCGCTGTCACCTAAAACGGTTCTTGTTTCCGTGTAAAACGGTTGCTCGCGCTTAGGGAGAGTTTCGAACTCATAAGTATTGGCGCCATTGCCTGTATTATTAGCGCGGCAAAGATATTTCCCCGATGGGTCCGTAATTCCGAGGTAATCTAAGCTTGGCACTGCACTTATAATATTCGTGAGCTGTGCATCACACCCTTCCCCCACTTCAACTATATTGCCAGTAATCCGCAATATTTCCCGCGCACTATCGAGTGTATCAACGACATCGAAGGCTGTTTGCGTTGCGGTTGACCTCAGCATTGTCTCTTTGCTTCGGGCATCTGTCGTGAAGTCGAAATAAGATTGGATCATGGCGAAAACCAACAATGGCAGTAATGCCAATGCCAGAATAAAACCAAATCGTACGCGCAGGTCGTGCATGGTCTTGTCTTCCCCGACTAACCGTCAAGTGTCCCGGTCAAAACTGAAGATGCGAGCTTAACGTTTCGCTAACGTATCGGCTTCGTGCAGTATCGCATCCATAGCATCAATGGCGCGAACTTCGTCAGCATTCCCTGTAAACTCGCCAGAGGCCATTATGCCTTCGAGAGTTTTTCGTGCCCGACTCACTCTGCTTTTTATTGTGCCAACGGCGCAGTCGCAGATTTCGGCAGCTTCCTCATATGATAATCCAGATGCCCCGATAAGAATTATCGCCTCACGTTGATCATCTTTTAGCATATCAAGGCCTCGTCGCAAATCATTCAAATGCATAGACTGTTCAGCGTCAGATGTGGCAACAATTGTTTGCTCCGCCACTTCCGGCTCGAGTGAGGTTGCGCGCCATGATCGACGCTTAATCGAATAAAATTGGTTGCGAAGTATTGTAAATGTCCAAGCTTTGAGGTTTGACCCAGGAATGAAACGTTCACGTGCGTTCCAGGCTTTCAGTAAGGCGTCTTGTGCCACATCATCAGCGAGTGTCGCATTCCCACAAAGCGAACGCGAAAAAGCGCGTAAATGCGGGATGAGGGCTGTTAGTTCTCTTTTAAATTCAGCTTCATCAAATTCAACAGTATCGGTGGGCGACTCCTCCGAGCCATGAGGCGTGTCAGTCATAGCAGAACTTTCTTTGAGCATGTCACAACCCCTATTTCTTTGCGTTATCGGCCTGAGCCAGCAAATTTAAAAAATCATCTGGGACGGGTTCACTTAGAACATCGTCGTAGATTTGTCTCAAATTTTTACCTATTTTTTCTGGCAAGTCAGTGTCATTGAACTCGTCGCCTGAATCATCACGCGGATCATTGCATTGTCGCGTATCACTGAATTTGTTACGTCCCATAATGTGGCCTTCCTATTTTCCCCTGAGAATTCTTAACGTGTAGAGAACCAAATAGTTCCCAATGCGTATAAGCCTTGTGTAATTTTTTATCACAGCTATCGTATCTGCACTAACTAGACGCTAGTTCGGCAAAATTAATAAGGACTTCGCTATGAGCCTCGTAGAAAAACTTGCTCCCCATCTCCCATATTTGCGTCGCTTCTCGCGTGCGTTAACAGGGTCGCAGTTTGATGGTGACCGTTACGTTCGCACAGCGCTTGAGGCTTTGGTTGCAGGTGATACGCAAATTAATGACGACCTTACGCCAAAAGTTGCACTCTATCGCATGTTTTTAGGGATTTGGAGTACAACAGGTGCTCAGCTTGAAAAAGAAGCGGTAGACGGCGAAACGGCTGCTGACCGCGTGCGGCGTCTGACACCGCGTTCTCGGCAAGCCTTCTTGCTCAGCGCCCTTGAGAGCTTTTCCACAGAAGATATAGCGAGTGTTATGAATGTCAGCGTATCTGAGGCTGAAAACCTTTTAGCAACTGCCGAATCTGATATCGAAAAAGAACTGCGTACAAATGTTTTGATTATCGAAGATGAACCAATCATCGCTGCGGATATTGAAAGTCTTGTCGAAGATCTCGGTCATACAGTCGACAATATTGCCGCAACTCACAGTCAAGCGAGCGACGCTGTTGCGGGTAAGAAACCCGGGCTTGTATTGGCGGATGTACAGTTAGCAGATGGTAGCTCGGGTATTGATGCTGTTGAAGAAATTTTGAAGCAATATGATGTGCCAGTAATTTTCATTACGGCATTCCCAGAGCGCTTGCTGACGGGAGATAAACCAGAGCCCGCCTACCTCATTTCTAAGCCTTTTAAACCGGAAAACGTGAAAGCTGCGATCAGCCAAGCTCTATTTTTCCATAGCAAATAGACTGTGACCGAGGCTAAACTTAAGTCCAAAACTTTGCGTCAGCTTTTAATCTGTCGTGAAGTGGCGCTTGAGAACCTCATGTTTTATGAATGCCTATATGATTCGCTCGAAGATAGTGCGGATCGTGATACAATAGGCCGTGCACTCGCGCAGAAACACGCTTTTGTTAGTGCTGCTGACGCGATTTTGAAAAATCATGACGTCAGAAAAAGTAAAATGGCTAATATTGTCGCCGCTAATGACTGTATCGATTTTGACGCAAAGGCTTTTGGAGGGGAACATTTGAAACAAGAAAACATGTTTCAATCATCCCTTAGCAAATGCCTTGCAACATGTTTAGACAATAACGTTTCTGAACTCATCGAGCATCACCTCAGTGCGGCAAAGATTGGACTTGCAGCCGTCAAATCAACATCATTGAAATTGTAAAATATCTTTTAGATATCAGCTATCAGTATTCAGCCAAGTTTGAGGCGTTCAAGGTGCAAGTAACGGCTATCGAAATCGCACATCTCGGCCATTTCTTCCCGCATAAGAATTTTAATCCCCTCACCTCCCGTGGAGATAAAACCTTCTGCTTTGAGCTTTGTTAGAGTTCGCGATACATGGACCACGGATAAGCCAAGCGCATCTGCAAACAACGCTTGCGGGAATGGTAAGTCGATAAAATCTTTTAGCTCGCCTTCAACTGCTGCAACGCGCCGATTAAGCTCTAAGATCAAATGCGCAACGCGTTCCTTAGCTGATCTGCGACCAACACGAATGATTTGCTCGCGCAATATTGCTTCTTCTTGAATGGCCACCCACCAAAAAGCCGTTGCAAGTTCAGAACGACCAGAGATGGCTTTAAGAAAATCAACTGATTTTATACGGCGAAGTTTTACTTCCGTAGCTGCACTCACCGCATGATCGGAATGCGCAGATGCCATAGACATCATATCAAAACAGGCCCCAGGTAGCATGAAATTAAGAATCTGCCGCCGTCCATCGTCTAATATGCGGTAACGAATCGCCCATCCAGATTCTATGACAAAAACAAAGTCAATGCGCTGTCCCACAGTCACAATTTCTTCTCCAGGACGACGCGTTTCTATGCGATGCGGCAAGTCTAAGAGACTTGAAAAATAATCTTCCTTAAAGTCAACGTAATGTCCTACACGGTTCATAAGTCTCTTCATATATAGTCTCGCCTAACGCCTTAAAACCGTTATGGATAAAACCGATTATCACTGCGTACTGGTTTTGATTAAGCTAAAAACCTAGCTGTGTATATGCACTTTATATGTGCTTTCTTATAAAGATTTTGATTTGATGCTTCTTTTAAATATTACGCTAAGGGGCTTGAGCAGGGGTTTGCCACGTTAGAGTGAGTGAAGAAAAAACAGACATGGGGTATTTTTTAGTATAACAAAATCTTGGGAAGGCCTTACGTTTGCGCGCAAAGGGTCATAATGACAGAACAAAATAGGCTCTCAGCCCTACAAAAGTTAGGTGTTCTTGATAGCGCACCAGAAGCACGTTTCGATAGACTTACCCGGCTCGCAGCTCGGGCTCTGGGCACTGAAATTGCGCTTGTGTCGCTTATTGACGACGAGCGTCAGTGGTTTAAGTCTCGTCACGGGCTGACTGCAGAACAAACGCCACGCGATCAGGCCTTTTGTGCCCACGCTATTAAGTCCGAAGATGTTATGGTTGTACCAGATGCGTCTCAAGATAAACGATTCTTTGATAACCCTCTCGTTACGGGCGATCCAAATATTGCTTTTTACGCGGGTGCACCTCTCATCACCCGTGATGGACATGCGCTTGGGACTTTGTGCGTGATAGATAGTAAACCACGTCCCGATTTTGGTGAAGAAGATCAACAGATACTCGCCGATATAGCGGCAAGCGTAATGACAGAAATTGAAGCGACCTCGCAGTCTCAGATTATCGACGATCTGAACATTGTGAATGAAGAATTACAGCATCGTATGGGTAACATGTATGCGCATGTGTCGAGCCTTATATCCATGATGGGACGCACGGGGGGCGACCAAAAAGACTTCGTTAAACGCCTGCGTGACCGCATTACGACACTGGCGCAAACTCAGGCACTTATAGCGAGTCATAGATATGAATCTGCGCCTTTATCTGCAATTTTTGATACAACTTTAGCGCCTTTTTTGACAGCAGAAACAAAACGCCGTGTCACGCGGCTTACAGCAGGTGATATTGATATTTCTGCAAGAGGCGCATTCACCATGACGCTCATGCTCAATGAACTTGCGACAAATGCAATGAAACATGGCGCGCTAGGGCGTGACACAGGAATAATCGATTTTTCTTGGTCAAAGTTAGATGATGAGCAGATTATCTTTTTGTGGAAAGAGGTTTCTGAGGGTGCAAATTTTGAACCGTCAGATCGCAAAGGGTTTGGCAGTCAGATTTTGTCGCGCATAGTTCCAATGGATTTTCAAGGCACTGCAGATTTTCAGATTTTGCCTGCAGGATTGACCTACACTGTTTCTGCCAACAACCTCCGCATAGGGTCTTAGCTTTACACAGCTGTTTTAACCTACGTTAATGCCGCCCCTTAATCCTGCGTTAGATAGTAGATTGTGAAGCATTAGATTCTTATGTTTCACAGCCTCGGTTGAAATCCGTAGCAAACCGGCCTTCCCCGTAGCTACACCTTTCGCCGAGGCACCTATTCCTAACTCGTCTACCCACCAACATCGACTCAATGTGCGAGACTAAGGCTTCTGGATTAAACGGCTTACTTATCACAATATTGTCTTTGTGCGCACCCGACGCTATTACGCGCTCAACCTGTCCAGAGAGAAATATGTATGGCACATCTTTGATGTCTAGCTGTTGAGCAAGAGGAATGCTTGTCTCACGCCCTAAATTATAATCTAGCATAGCTATGTCGGGTCTTGTCTCTTTCAAAATTAATAAGCCAGGATCAACTGAAGCGACTGGACCCAAGACAGTAAAACCAGCATCTTCAAACGTATCTTGAAGATCTGTGGCGATAAAGGGATCATCTTCCACTATAAGTATCGTTTTGATCATGCTTACATAACTCATAGTACAGTTAGGAGTTCCATAAATAGCGTGAGAAACAAAACCAACGTTTCGTAAATCGTACTTTTCGAGCATTACCTATTTTTATGAATAGTAAAATCATACGTCGAATTTGAAGATCTAAATTTCCCTTCCCTCTTAGCACAACGAGTCAGCTTAAAGGAATTACTGTTCTTAAGGTCAGACTAAAAAAGTAGAATATTTTGGAACACAATCTGTCGCCGAGAGTATTATTCTCAATCGGCTAATAACGGTCGTGAAAATATCTACCCCACAGGACATACTATGCTCGAAGGACTTTTAGGTTTAATCCATCTCATAATCGCCATCTGGGCGATACTCTCAATCATCAAGTCTAGCGCGTCAGGCCTAGCAAAGATTTTTTGGATCTTGCTTGTTTTGATATTGCCATTGATCGGATTGATCATTTGGTACTTCGCAGGACCTAAGGGTAACGTCTAAAATTTAGACATTCTAATCAACAATAATAAAGGTAATATTCACATGACAGAACACACTTCAAAAAGTAACAAATCACTAATCATCGGCGGGTTTGTTGCGGCCGCTGCCGTTATAGGTGGTCTCATCATCTTCACAGATGTTGATCTTTGATGTGCCCCTAGCTTTATAGACACCTTGCTACTTCATTTTGCTGCCATCTCAAATTCGACGGGTGACAACATCCCGTTGTTAGCATGCCTGCGTTTTGAATTGTAGAACATTTCGATGTAATCGAACACGTCCTGCC
>CALLME010000075.1 GCA_938007945.1 uncultured Caulobacterales bacterium | reverse complement strand
GGGAAAATCGCGCCGCAGCTTTGGCACGTTGGCATGGTGCGCAAACCAGGCACAGGCCATAATCCAGAGGCACAAAGCGATAGCCCCTCTGGCGTCACCCATACTGGCAAACAAGTTATGGACGCCCCAACCGACCGCGAGATTGAGGACATGGTGATGAGCTATGCGCGCTCCGCTAAATCCGCTAAAGACCTCGGTTTCGACGCTATCGAAATCCACGGCGCGCATGGTTACCTCATTGATCAGTTTTTTTGGGACCTTATGAACCGACGCGATGACCGTTTTGGCGGCACATTGGTCGAGCGCGCAAAATTTGCAGGCGATATCATCCGTGAATGTCGTAAAGCTGTCGGTGATGATATGCCGATTATCTTGCGCATTTCTCAGTGGAAGCAGCAGGACTATACGGCGCGCCTGGCTGATACGCCTGACCGCCTTGGTGAGTTCTTGGATGTATTTAAACAGGCAGGTGTGGATATGTTGCATTGCTCACAGCGCCGCTATTGGGAACCTGAATTTGAAGGCTCAGACCTCAATTTTGCAGGTTGGGCAAAAAAATTGACGGGGCTGCCGACGATTACCGTAGGCTCCGTTGGCCTCAATGGGGATTTCTTTGGCGCTTTCGCGGGTCAGGGCTCGCCAGCCGCGTCCCTTGATGAGCTTAACCGGCGTCTTGATCGTGGCGATTTTGATTTGGTGGCTGTGGGCCGCGCTCTTCTGCAAGACCCTGAATGGGCGACCAAGATCAAAGACGGCCGCACGAGCGAGCTTAAGGATTATGACGGCGCAGCGCTTAAGACGCTTTATTAATCGGCTTACACGCTGACAGCCCGACAACGGGGGTGACGCGGTTCCAGCCATCAGCCGTTTTTTTCGTGAGTGTACCCGAGCGGTAACGTGTACCGTTTTCAATGGCTTGCGGTTCGCGTAGGTCTAGGTCGAGTTGGTCTGCGCTCTCACTGATGAAGACTTGTTTCGGAAATTGTCCTTGCGCCGCTGATCCACTTTGCGATTGCACGCGGAGTGAAATTTCATTTGCGTCTCTTGCCCAAACGGCGCTTGCTTTTTGCGATTGCCCGAACAAAATAAAACGTCTCTCGGCGCCTGCCGTCCAGACAAATAATCCACATTCGCCATTTGCGAGTTGTCGGGCGGAGAGGCCGTCTTTTGGTGTCTCACTTATCTTAGATTGCGTAGGCGTCGAGGTCGTAGCACAGGCGGATAGCGTGACCATAAAACCCGTTATGACAATGCGCTGTAAAACTTTTACATCCATCGGCCAGCCTCATTCATTGTGAAGCGTTCGCCTTGCGCTTCAAATCCGTAAAGCGGTAATACCACGCCCGCTTGAGGCGTGTTCGTATTAATGACAGCACGAATTTGATATGTTCCGTCGGGCAGTATTTTCAATACGGCTTCTACAGACTGCCCAGGAATTTGCCCAGATAATATCGAGGTCAGAACACCTTGTTCGCAAGTGATAGGGCCAGACAGCGGCGGGCCCGTCCATTGCCAAAGTCGAGTATTCCGCGCGAGAATGTCTGTTGAAATTACGCCCGATGCGCCATCGCATCCGCCGTCAATTTTCAGCTCGCGTGCTTTCATATCAAAGCGCCCAGAAAGGTTTGACAGACGTCCATCGATTTGCCCTAAAAAACTCGCGTCTCCTGTTACATTTATCTCTTCAATTTTATTATAATCAGCGCGCCCATTAATAGATACGCCGTTTCCCGCGCCTGTAAACGTCAGTAGCGAAGACTTATTGAAAAATCCCCTTGGTGAGGTCTTAAATTGGATGGGCGGCACGGCATTTATGCTTGGGGCGTAGCCGTTCCAGACAGTGCCGCCGAGCGTAACAGGCAAGTCCACGCCCGCGAGTGTCGCCGCCCATTTTGCTGGAAACTGCGTAAGGCCGACGGCTGCAAATATAGCGAGCGCTAGTCCGATGTAACGTTTCTTAAAAGCCATCAGACGGGCGAGAAAATAAATTGCGCCGCAACTGTACCGTCTTCGCGCCGTGTCATTTGCGCCTTCATTGTACGGGCGTTAAAGCGCGTGTCAAAATCAGATAGAAAGCTATAAATGCTGAGTGTCGGGCTATCGTCTAGCCAAATTTCGACCGCGCCGTCATCACTCGGTTGCATGCGCGAGATAGTGATATTGGCGCGTCGCGCGGCCTCGATGATGTCGTTTTGCGTGAAGGCTGTTTTGGTTTGCCCACCGTTTTGTGCAGGTAATTTATGCACGCCATTGCTGACAATCTGATAGTCACGTTTTGCGGTCTCAAGCGCGCGGTTTGCACTTGCGCGCCCATCAAGCACGGGGCTCAGTATGAATTGCCAGAGGATAAAAAGTAAAACCAAGACGCCTGCGAGAAGGACGAGGACGCGCTCTCGCGGAGCGAGGTTCTCAAAGGCTGAGATATGGGGTAGGCTCATGATGGGCCTCCGATGGTAAAACGGCCTTCGCCAATGAGTTGGTTATTACGTTCTCTGACGCCGCCTGGGTTGAAATTCGCTCCAGTTTGGCGTGCTGCATTTTGCAGGGCCGACGCGCTCTCAAAATTTGGATAAATAAGCCGCAGCGAAAGTGCCCCTGACTCAGGATCATAATCAAGCGACTGAACGGTAATGTTCTCCGTCTGCGTAAGCGTGGCATTGAGTTGCCCTAGAACGCTCATAAACTCGGGGCCAGACCCAGCACCGCTTTTGACAGCGCGGGTGACGGAGAGCGCGGGGTTAGCGGGGGCAGGCTGACCCGTGGCATTGGTATATGTTTGTGCCGTCAATGCCTTTAGTTCAGACGCCTGCGCCGCAATTGCGCGCGACTCTGACCATTGCAAACCGAGCCAACTCGCTGACACAATTAAAAGCACCGCCGCAATTTTTGAGAGCTGATGTGTCGGTAAGGAAAAGTTACCGCCTTTACTAAACGCCCCTTGGCGTAAAGACACGGCGTCTACGCGCGGCGTGAGTTGCGACCAATCCGTGACGGGCAGAGCGCTTAACTCTGCGTCCGCCCAATGCGGGTCAATTGTGTAGCCCGTCTCACCGCTTTCATTTGCGGTGAAGATGAAACGGTCATCAAGTCTGATGGGGGAAGATTGCGGCGCGACCCAATCATAATCGGCATAGACATCCATGATGCTAACATCGCGACTCTGCATATCATCGAGCGCGTTTTGCAAATAATTAGCGTCAATCACGCTGAGCCGCGCGGCGTCTGTGCTATGGCCGAAAGCGATATGTTGCGCGTCAGTCGCGGAGGCTATGTGCTCTTCAATCGCAAATCGTGCGGCCGCGAGTTTCTCACGCTCTCTCAACTTTGGAAGCGCGTGGTAATGCGCGCGCACCATTTGACCTGGAATGATGAGGTCATACGTTTCGCCGTTATGGCGGTCAGCCTCATAAACCGAACAATCGCCGTCGAGCTTCTTTATTAAAAGCTCACCTGATGCTGTCACAGGATAAATGATAACGGGGCGTGCGGTCATGAGGGGTTTTCTACCATAGGCGGACGACGTTCGTCTGCGCCTAATCGTTTAAAAATGCGAGTTAGTTTTTTATCCTCAACCGCATATTCTATGACGGCGTAACGCGTGATATTTTGATAATTCACTTGCATCTCAATCCAGAGATAGCGCGGTTCAAATACGAGTTTAGCGCGAGCCTCTGACGTCAACGGCTCGCTCGATAACGCCGCCGACGCGTTCAAAATATTGAGGCTCTGAAACCCTTGCGCAGGGCGCTCCGCGATGAGGGATTGCGCCGTGCCGATATTATCGACACCACCAAGGAGGGCGGCGAGCAGGGGGGCTTGGAGGGGTGAGAGCGTATCAATATTAATATATGTTGGACTGTTTTCGCGCGCACAAACATAGGGGCGTAGCGCCGCGTAATCCTCAGTCTTTAATCCTGATAGCGCGCGCAATTCACCCGTTGAGGCAAAGGCTGTATTGGGTGTGCGGTAGGCGGGCGTCTTGCCCAGATAAGCGTAATCTTCTGCCCCACCAGGCAAGGCTTGCGTATCTTCGTCAATCCAATCGGTGGCGACAGATGTAAAATTTGCCGCAGACAAACTTGACCAACCGAGCGTTTCCAAAAGCTGCCTAAACAGCCGCCGCCCGTCGTTTTCGCGTAGATCACTGAGCGACACACATTGGCTACCGTCACGGATAGATAGATTTATAGTCCCGCCTTCCAGCGGTAAAATTATTGGCTGACCCTGCAAAAGTCCTGCGTTTAAGGCGGTCGTGTCTGTTTTCGTGAGTAGATTTTCGAGATAGTTTTGGGCATACGCTTCCGCACCAGAAACATACCAATCGGCTTGGGCGTAAGCCTGCACATTGGCGGTACGTTTGAGCGCATATCGGACATCATCCATAATGCTCACCGCAACGGTTGCCATCAGGCTCATGACGAGAAGGGTGGTCAGTAGAACCGCACCTCTGTCTTTCGTCGCGCGCGCGCTCATAAGCCAATCTCGAAATATTGTGTAAGGGTGAGACCATCCTTAAACTCAAGATCAAGTTTAACGGCTTTCAATTCTAGCGAGGTCACGCCTTCGGAATATGTTTTGCCCGCACCCGCATCTAAAACAAATTTCTCAAGCTCCATTTCAAACCCCTGCGCGCCTTGGCCTTGAAAATAGCCAATCGCGGTGAACTCGGCATTCACGATATTGTCGAGCATTTCGCGGTCTGCAAATTCTGAATTTGGCGCAGGATTTACTTGGGCATAGCTGCGCCGCACGAGCGCGCCGTCCTTCAAGAGATAAGCGACATGTTGCAAATCCCCGCGCGGTTCATTCATCGGGTTAGATCGTCCACTGCGCGTGAAATCCATCAGCGCGTCTCCTGCGAGAGAGAAACTGTAGCGCGCTTGCGAGCCATAAGCATCTCGACGCGGATAAAGCCTCAGGCTCGCCATATCGGCCCGCAAAAGCGCGCGCAGCGAATCCAGTTTTGAAATTTCTTCAAGGCGCGTTTCCATTTGCGCTTGCCCGCGCAGGGACGAGGTGAGAGCCGAGGTCGCGCCAACACTGATCAGTGAGAAAATAAATAGCGCAATCAGGACTTCGACGAGGGTGAAACCGCCATCGTCTCTCATGCCTTTTCTATCTGCGTTCCAACGTCCCATTATCGTGTCCGAAAGGCTTGGCGTGAGACGAGTATTTGTGTTCCGTCCTCTTTTTTGACGTCGGCGGTGAGGGTAAAAAAGTCAGGGGACTCGGTTTTTGCTGTGGTGACGCTGACCAGAAATTCCTGCCCCATTTGTGTTTGTTCGGATTTAACTGTCCCGAGTTTGAGCGGCTGTAATCTTGTGCGTACCAACGCATTATCGGCTGCTATGCTTGCGAGAGATTTCTCAGTGATGATGCTGACGGCTTGTGCGCTTTGTGTGCCCGCATGGGTCAGGCCTATGATAGAGAGACTAAAGACAAGTAGGGCGGCGAGGACTTCGACGAGGGTAAACCCGTTTTCTTGGACGCGCCGTCTCATGACCCGCTCTCAAATATAATGCGGCCATTGCCTATTGACGAAATAGTATAACGCCCGTCAAAATCACTCAGATTTAGCGTAAATACAGACGAGTCCCCAGTAGGTTCAAACACGACTAAGGGTGACAGAGTCTCGGCAAATTTCACGTCATCGCCGTCGACGTTAAGCGCGATTTTAATATCTTTTGGCCAGTCCTGCGCAGGCGCTGCTATCCATGTCAGCCCGTCATATTTGTAAAAA
>CALLME010000074.1 GCA_938007945.1 uncultured Caulobacterales bacterium | reverse complement strand
AAAGACGGCCTCCCCGCAGGTTCAGACAAGGCGGCAGAAGGCGGCGGCGGAGAAGAGGACGGCAACTCGCCGGGCCAAAGCGAGACCGATTCTGACGCGCAAGCAGGCGGTGGAGGCGGTGAGAGCGATCCTGAGAATCCCGACGCACGCGGCGGTAGTGGCGGTACGACGGGAGAGTTTGCGCAAAGCCCAAGTGACGCGCTTGATGAGGCTGCCGAGGCCATGCAACGCGCCGAAGAGGCTCTGAAAGCAGGCGACTTAAGCGGAGCCGCACAAGCGCAGGCCGACGCGATTGAGGCGCTCCGCAATGCCGGTCAAGGGCTCGCCCAGCAAGCGCGTTCCGAACGCGGTGAGGAAAGTCAGCAAGCGGGTCAAGGTAATCCGCTTAATCAAGACGGCCAAGACGGCGAAAACGACGCGCTGAGCCGCCAAGATATCGATCCGCGTGACAACGCAACACGCTCACGCGAACTTCTCGAAGAACTACGCCGACGCGCCGCTGAGCAGGAGCGTGAGCAACAAGAACGTGAGTATTTGGAACGACTTTTAAAACGGTTTTAGTCGTTCACTCAAAGCTAAGCAGAGCCGAGCAAATCACCAATATAGGGCAGGCCACGGTAACGTCCTTTAAAGTCCATACCGTAACCGACGAGGAAAACATCAGGCGCGTCCCACCCACTGAAATCGGGGGTCGTGCCGTCCTCGCTATAACCGGATTTCGTGGCAAATACGCAGGTCAATACCTCTAATGCACCCGCCTCTTTCGCGATTTGCGCAGCTTTTTTAAGTGTCAGTCCTGTCTCAAACACATCGTCAACTATCAAAACTTTACGAGCTGTCACATCACGACTTAAGCCCTTTTGTACGGTAATCTCACCTGCGCTTTGAATATCGTCGCCGTAACTTGAAAGTGTCATATTCTCAAAAATCGGATTCACGCCACGGACGTAGAGCGCGCGTAAAAGGTCAGTCGCAAAAATCAACGCCCCATCCATCAAGGCGATGACAATCGTCTCGTCATCTATGTGACATGCAAGTGCGTCCGCGAGGCGCTCTATGCGCGTTGAAATCTCTGCGGATGCGATAAGAACCTCAACGCGAGCTGAACCGCTCATGGGTTGCCTGGCGAGGTGATTGTGACAGGCGTTTTTATCGCCTCCATCTCATTTGAAAAGCGCGATCGAAGCTCTACCGCGTCAAGCGGCGGGGTGGGATATTGCGACATGTAATCCGCTGTCTCACTTGAATTCAGTCGTGCGCGCTCGAGCTCGACATTCCACTGTGCCACTTCTTGGCCTGAGCTATTATGCAGGGACAGCGCCACCATGGGAATAGCCAGACTCTCATCTGAAATATTCTTTATCGTGCCCTCAACAATCAACACTGCCTTGCCGTCAATTTCCGCATAGCGCGCCGTCGGCGGGCTAAGCGAAAGACCTGGCCCCGAGACATCAATGCCGAGGCTTTGGTAAAGGCTCGCCGATTTTGGCGCGCGGTCAACAATATCTTGGCGGAAAACATAAGCTGCAAATGCAAGCGCGGCCAAAAGGAGCAATGGGGTGAGCCAGATCAGCATGACGTTCCAAAAACGGCGGCGTGATTGTTTGCGTTCCTTCTGCTCTCGCATTTGCGTATGGGCGCCGCGAAGTTTATCATTTCCCTCAGTGTCAGACGTGCCCTTCCAAGCCGCAGCGGCCACAGCGCTCTCGTCGACGGCGCCGCCAAGGCTGGCCGCGAATTGACGTTTGGATTGCTGCGCCAAGTCTTCTTTCAACGCCTTTGTGGTGCTGCGCCTCGCGACCACAACTTCACGTTCAGACGCTTCGATATCATCAAGCGCAAGACGGTCGAGCGTTAATTCGCCTTCCTCTGCGGGGACAAACCATGTCGTATTGCAGCTTGCACAACGCACAGTCCGTCCATTTGGGCCAATGGCTTTGGCAGAAGTTTGAAACCGCGTGGCGCAGTCTGGACATGAAATTATCATAGCTATTTTCCCCAAATTAGCCCGCGCATTTTCACACGACAATTTATGGTGTAAGTTTAGGCGATTTGGCCACAAAGTCTACGCTTTCAATATTTTACATACTATGCGCCTTAATCACTGATTATTTTATGCAGGGCATGGCAAAAAATTAATGGCGAAGCGAGGGTGATTTACCCTAAGACTACTCTATGAGCACCGGACCTGCATCACCGCCACCGCCTAACCCCTCGGCCTCGCCCATCCAAGGGCAAGACGTGGTGCGCTTTGACCGCGTCGGCTTACGCTATGGCCGCGGCCCCGAAGTGCTGAACGACATAGATTTAAGTCTCGGCGCAGGGACATTTAATTTCTTGACGGGGCCATCGGGCGCGGGGAAATCAACACTGCTGAGGCTGATCTATTTGGCGCTTCAACCCTCGCGCGGGCTTGTGTCGCTGTTTGGGCACGATATTTCGCAACGCTCTAAAGCTGAGCTTGCCGACATGCGCCGCCAAATTGGTGTGGTGTGGCAAAACTTTAGTCTTATCGACCATCTCTCCGTTTACGCGAATGTCGCCCTGCCCTTACGTGTGCAAGGCGTCGCGCCAGAGCAGTATGATAGGAATGTCCGCGACCTGCTGTCTTGGGTCGGTCTGGGCGAGAGGTTAGATGCCTCACCGCGCACGCTCTCAGGCGGGGAAAAGCAACGCGTGGCCATTGCGCGCGCTGTGATTGCGAAGCCGAAACTCCTCATTGCGGATGAACCGACGGGCAATGTCGACCCTGAAATCGGCGCGCGTTTGATAAGATTGTTCGGCGAGATGAACCGTATGGGTACGACCGTGCTCATAGCGACCCACGACCGCGAGCTAATCGACGAAGTGCCAGCGCGCGTTCTACATTTGCAAGACGCCCGCCTTTATGAGGAGGTGGCGCCATGAGTGCAGCCTCTCCAAAGACAGAGCCGCTTCTGCCCGTTGATAGTACCGCTGAACGCCCGCTTTGGGTCGTGCTGAGTATTATGGCATTTTTCGCCGTTCTCGCGCTTTTATCGTCGCGCCTTGGTGTGCGCCAATATGACGGGCTCACATCAAACCTTGCGGGACAGGCGAGCGTACAGCTCACCGACCTCACACCGCAGGACCGTCTTGATGTCGCGCAGCAGGCTCTTGCAGTAATCTCGCAAACGGCACCAGACGTGAACGCCGTGCGCATGAATGACGCGGATGCGGCCGCACTGCTTGAACCTTGGCTCGGCGAAAGTATAAGCGCGGAACTGCCTGAGGGGATTGCATTGCCCATTATGATTACGCTCTCAGACTCAACAGAAGCACAGCGCAACTCAATCGCGCAGGCACTTGACGCGGCGAGTATCTCTGCTGTGATATCTGATCATAAAAACTGGGCAGATGAGTTAAATCGAAGCGCGCGGGCTTTTAGCCTTGGGAGTTGGCTTATCTTGCTGCTGACGTTTTTTGCAGGCACAGCCGCGAGCATTTTCGCGACACAATCCACCATGTCCGCCCAGTCTAAGACGATTTCTGTCTTCGCCCAAGTCGGCGCGGCAGATAACTTTATCACTAAGCTCTTTGTCATGCGCACCATCAAAGTTGGTGCGATGTCGGCTTTTATTGGCGCGCTTTGTGCTATTTTATTTTTAGGGCTTTACCGCTTGCTGCGCGGCCCCTCTGATAGCGGGCTGCTTATGGCGCTCACGCCGAGCGTGTCAGATATAGTCATTATAATCGCGCTATGTGTCGTCTTTACGGTCGTCTGCGCCGTTGCAGCGGGAGTCAGCGCGCGCGGTATCCTCCATAAAACACGGCTTTATCAATGAGCCGAGGACACCACAAAAAATCTCAAGACGCGCGCGAGAGAAAATTTCTCGGCAGCTGGGGATTGGCGAAGGTCCTTGCTTTTTTTGTCCTGCTTTGCTTTGCGGCCTTACTTGGCGGCTTTCTTAAATTCGCCTCTCTGGTGAGTTCGCCAGTGCTCCCCTCGCCTGTGCCGCAAGCGGACGGCATTGTCGTCTGGACAGGACGCGGCGGCGGCCGGCTTGAAGCGGCGACTCAACTTTTGCGAAACGGTCACGGCGAGCGGCTGCTTATCTCTGGCGTAAATGCCCAAAATTCACGCGAAGATATTCGCGACCTTTTGGGCCTTAGTGAAGATATGGATAATTGCTGCGTAGACTTAGATTACGCCGCAGAGGACACGATTGGCAATGCACGCGAGACGGCCGCCTGGTCCCAGGCGCTCGGTTATGAGCACGTCTTGCTTGTGACATCAGCCTATCATATGCCGCGCGCCAAAGTCGAAATCCGCAGTGCCGTTGGCCCTATCCGTATCACGCCCTACCCTGTCAAAAGTACGGATCATGCGGCCTGGTGGAAAGACCGCAAGCAATTTGATCGCTACGCGCAAGAATATGGTAAGCTGCTCGGAAGCCTTGTGCGGGAGACTCGCAACGGTAGCGCGGCGCATCTCCCAATTATCGAAGATAATGGCGCGCTTGTTCCAAATGCTGGCATATCTGATACCGATTTACCCAAACCCAACAGGGAGAATACACCATGAAGAAAATTATCGCTGTTATTTTCGTCCTCCTCGCCGCGTGGTGTGCCTATTGGTTTGTGGGGCGACAAACGCTAATTGGTGCACTGAATGACGCAAAATCTGAAATGGCCGCAGACGGTTTAAATATGCGTATAAGCAACATCCGAGTCAGCGGGTTTCCTTTGAAATACCAAGCCCAACTTTCAGACCTCGACATCACGGGTCGTGACGGCGGGCGCTATCAAGCGGAGCTTGTAAACATAAATGCGAGTGCGCTGAAGCCGACAATTTGGACGCTGTCTGCCGACACACCCGCGCGCGTGCAATTCAAGGGCAGCGAAGGGCAACTTTACGACTTCATATTGGCTGGCGAAGAGATGCGCGTTGAAATGGGCAGTTCTGTCACGGGCAAGCTGAAATCCGTTCACGTCACAATGCGCGGCCTCAAAGCGGTTGCCTCAGCCGGGGGCCTCGCCCCGCCTGTGCTGGGAATTGAGGCGGGCAAAGTGTCTATTTCGCCGAGCGTTGCGCCGCTGCAAGACGGAATGAGTGCACGGTTTGATGTCTCTGGCGTGACGCTCGCTGATAAGTCTGTCGGTGACCTGCAACGAGCTTTTGGATCTAACATTGGACGTGTGACAGGCACGGGCCTTGCGACGGGACTGGCGACGCTAGAACCAGAAGATATTGAGGCGTGGCAAACATCTGGCGCGGTGACTGTGCCAGATTTCGCGCTGGAATGGGGGCAAGTTGGCTTTTTCGGCGAGGTGGATTTGGATATGTCACAATTAGGCGCAAACGGTGAGGCCACGCTCGGCGTCAGTGA